>DASPGF010000209.1:0-5205 GCA_035620755.1 Myxococcota bacterium | reverse complement strand
CGACACCTCCAATGGCGACACCGACAAGGTCTGCGTGTTCGGCTTCGTCGACATCACCGCGGGTGGCGACTACACCTGGACGTTCCGCATCGACGACGGCACGCTGATCGATGACGAGTGGCACCTCGGCGCGCAGTACGCCTACCAGAGCGGCCGCGCGCGCGGCAAGATCATCTCGCACGACGGCACCCCGAGCGACACGCCGGCCGTGCCCGAGCCGACCGCCGCGCTGCTGTTCGGCCTCGGCGCGCTGCTCGTCGGACGGCGCAGCGCGCGGCGCTAGCCGCCCGAGCAGATCCCGCCTTCGACTGACGAGTCCGCCACTCGAGGGCCGGGCTCTCCGGAAAACGGAGACCCGGCCCTTCGTATTTGCGGCGCCCGCGGTTCCTGGGGCGTCTCCCCGCGCCCCCTGACCACTCCGCGTACGCCACGCCCGAGTCGCCCGCTGCCCAGCCGACCGGCTCCCTCCAGCCCGCTGCTGCGTGGCTCTAATCATTCCGCGAAAAAGTCGCGCGAGGTGTGGCCCACTTCACAGGGACGCGATCCGCGCCCCCGCTAGCGTGCGCGGCGAGAGATCGGCTCGTGCGTGATTGTTGCGAGCCGCTCCAATGACCCCGGAAGGCTTCAAGAGACCGAGGAGGCTCTTTGCAATGACCGCTCGACTCGTACGATCCGCGCTCGCGGCCGTCTCATTGTTCGCGATGGCGGGCTCCGCCCAGGCGCTGCAATACGCCGAGTTCTACACCGACGACTGCGACGCGTCCGGGTGTGAGGGCGCGACCCTCTTCCTGTCCGTCCAGGAAGAAGCCGGCGGCAGCTGGCTCGTCACCTACACGATCAACACCGACGACTACACGGGCAGTCGCACCGGCTTCAACCAGATCGGCTTCAAGGCGATCAGCGGCTGGACGACGGGGAGCGTGCTTACCTCACCCGCGGGCTCGATTACCGACTGGAACCCCGTCTACGACGATCCGATCGCCTCGAACTCGCTCTGCGACACCTCGAGTGGTGACACCGACAAGGTCTGCGTGTTCGGCTTCGTCGACATCACCGCGGGTGGCGACTACACCTGGACGTTCCGCATCGACGACGGCACGCTGAAGACCGACGAGTGGCACCTCGGCGCGCAGTACGCCTACCAGAGCGGCCGCGCGCGCGGCGCGATCATCTCGCACGACGGCACCCCGAGCGACACGCCGACCGTCCCCGAGCCGACCGCCGCGCTGCTGTTCGGCCTCGGCGCGCTGCTCGTCGGACGCCGCAGCGCGCGCGCGCGAGCCTAGCGGGGGGCGCGCGGTCGGCGATTCGCGCGGTAGAGCAGGCCCAGCGCGGCGCTTCCGGCGGCGAGCATCGACCACGCGCCGGGCTCGGGCACGAATTGGAGCTTCAGCACACCGATGCTTCCGGTGTGGAATTCGCCGAAGCTGTTCGTCCAGCGCGCGAGCATCGGGCTGACCATCTGGATGGTGCCCGCGCCGTTGGGAGTCCGATTGTCGTAGCCCGCGCGCTCGAGCACGGTGGCCTGCGGGCCGCTCAGCGCCGTGACCTGGGCGGTTCCCGTCGTCCACGGGAACACCGAGACGGTCACGGTCCGAGGCGAGTAGTCGAACTTGCTGGGGATGCCGGGGGTGCCGGGGTAATAGTAGGGGCGCAGCGTCATCGCGGTGTAGGTCAGGCCGCGCGTCACCTCGCCCATCGAGGTCTGCGCGCCCGCGCCGAGGTAGTGCAGGTTCCAAGTCGTCGCGGCGACCGACTTGTCGGCGAGGCTCACGAGGCCGCGATTGGTGCGGTAGTGGCCGAGCAGGCGCATCGTGCCGCCGAACTGATTCTTTCCGGCGGTGACCTCGGCCTTCGCGCCATGCGAAACGAAGAAGCCGCCGGGGCCGCCGCCCTTCGCGAAGCCGCCCGCAGCGTTCCTCAGGTCCGCGTACTCGATCTCGAAGTCGAACAGATAGAACGCGTACGGCAGCGAGATGCCGGTAGTGCGAGGCAGCGAGGCGCCCGAGGTCGCGCGCGCGACGGCCGACGCGGGCATGTTGAAGCCGCGCGGATCGGCTGGGCTGCGCGAGGTCGAAGTCTCGCCCGTCGTCGCGAGCGAGCCGCCTCCCGAGAGGGGCAGGCCGAGCTGCACCGACGCGGGCGCGCAGCCCGCGGGCACGTCCGGCAGGCTGTCCGAATCCGTGTCGATGACTGGCACCTGCCCGCCGAACTTCGGGAACGTCAGCGTGTGAACGTTCATCCCCGTCTGGAACATCAGCGTCTGCTCGGCGTGATAGGGGCGGGTGTTGCAGTGCGCGCCGAACGGGATGCCGATGAAGTCGCCCGCGACGTCCGAGCCGCGCGTGTGGACGATCAGCTCCGCAGAGTAGAGCTGCACGCCCGCTCCCGCGGGCAGCGAGAGAGCCAGCGCCGATAGCGCGACCGCGATGCTTCGACCGATTGCCATGGCCGGGATTCTCCTTCGATCCGCGTGAAGATTCAATTCGTCGCTGTGAGTGATGGATTGCGCGCATTGGGTGACGCGGATTTCCCGGGGCGCCCGCTGCTCGACGCGCACGAGCGGCCGAATCCGGAGCTCAATCCGGGCCATCGCGCCCGCTCTGCCGGCTGGTTGCCGACTCCCGATGCGGTTGCGATGCTCGCGCGACACGAGGCCACAGCCGACAGGAGAGCGCCGGATTCCCGCCCGATTCCTCGTTCTCGGCGCGTTGATCTTCGTCGGCGAAGCGATGTTCGGCCTGCCATTCCACACGGCCCGCTACTTTCGAGCGACCGTCCTCGAAGCGTTCGGACTCTCGAATGCGCAGCTCGGCGACCTGTTCGCGATCTACGGCGTGACCGCCGCGCTCGCGTATCTGCCGGGTGGCGTGCTCGCCGATCGCTTCGCGGCGCGGAAGCTGATGTCGATCTCGCTGATCGCGACGGGCATCGGCGGGCTCTACATGGCGACGATCCCGAGCCCCACCGGGATGGCGATCCTCTACGGATACTGGGGGGTCACGACGATCCTGCTGTTCTGGGCCGCTCTGATGCGCGCGACGCGCGAGTGGGGAGGTCGGCTGCAGCAGGGTCGCGCATTCGGCGCGCTCGACTGCGGCCGCGGCCTCGTCGCGGCGAGCGTGGCGAGCCTCGCGGTCGTCGTGTTCGACGGGTCGCTGTCCCCAGAGAGCGCGCTGCTCGCGCCCCCCGCGCGCGCGGACGCGCTGCGATCGGTGATCCACTTCTACACCGCGGTGACGCTGCTCGCGGGAATCGCCTGCTGGGTCTCGGTTCCGGACGTCGCAGCTGCGCGCGGCACGCGCCCGACGCGCGCGCATGTAGCCATCCCCCTGCGATCGCGCAGCGTGTGGGCCCAGGCACTGATCGTGGTCTGCGCCTACTGCGGCTACAAGGGCCTCGACAACTACGCACTCTACGCGGTCGATGTGCTCGGGATGAGCGAGCTCGACGCCGCGCGTTTCACGGCCGCGACCGCCTACATCCGGCCCATCGCGGCGATCGCCGCGGGGTTCGCCGCAGATCGACGGAGCGCGCGCGCGGTGATCGGCGGGCTCTTCCTCGCGATGGGCTTGGGCTATGGCGCGCTCGCGCTGCTCGCGCCCTCGCCCGCAACGCTCGGCGTGCTCTACGCCAACATCCTCGTCAGCTACTTCGGAGTGTTCGGTCTGCGGGGCGTCTACTTCGCGTTGCTCGAGGAGACGCGCGTTCCGCGGGGACGCACCGGCACCGCGGTCGGTTTGATCTCGGCCGTCGGCTTCACGCCCGAGATCTTCTTCGGCCCGGTCTCGGGCCGCATCCTCGATCGCTCGCCCGGCCTCGAGGGGCACATGGATTACTTCGCGCTGCTCGCGGCGATCGCTGCGCTCGGCGCAATCGGCGTGCTGATGCTGGTACGGCTCGCAAGGCAGCGAGAAGTTGCGCGCGACGCGTGATCACGCCGCCGAGGCATCGACACGCGCGGCGCGACAGCCGATCCGCGCCGAACGGTGGATTGTGTACTCTCGCGCGGGAATTCGCCTGGATTGTGGCTCCCCGGGAAGGCTCGACGACCGATGCTCCGCCGCGACGATCGCCACCGAGCGCCGACCCGCCGCATGACTCGCGCGAGCGGGGCGCTGCGGCGCGCCGCGCAGACGACCCTCGCGCGACGCGCGCTCCTGTTGTCCGGTCTGGTCATCGCGGTCGGCTCCGGCGCGTGGCTGATCTACAGCGGCGGGAAGCTCGCGCGCGTGCCCTGGTGGGTCTGGGCGCTGTTCCCCTCGTTCCTGGCTGCGGCCGGGCTCCAGTGCTTGCGAACCGCGCGAAAGCTCTCGGGCTCGGACCGCAAGGTCTGGACCTGCTTCGGCGTCGGCCTGCTCGCCGAGGCGATGGGCGAGGCGATGTGGGCGATCCACGATCTGACGGGCGGCGGTCCGGCGCCGTTTCCGGTGATCGCGTACGCGGCCTATTTCTCCTACTCGATCCTGAGCATCGCCGGCTTCTGGTACTGCATGCCCAGCGCGCGCTCGGCGCGGGTTCCGCTCGTGCAGCTCGGGAACCTCGCGACCGTCGTGTCCGCGATCCTGCTCGCCTACGTGTTCCTGTTCTACGGCTTCCTGCGATCGCCGTTCCCGATCGCGCTGTCGCTCATTGCGATCGGCTACTGCATCCTCGGCCTGACGGCTTTCCTGTTCGGCTCGATCGTGGCTTCGCTGCGCCTCTCGGGACGGATCCGCTGGGTGATGTTCCTGATGCTGATCGGCGTCGGGACGATCGCGATCACCGACTACCACTTCACCTACATCGTGCTGCACGCGGAGTACCTCAAGACGGATCCGCTCAACATCGCCTATCTCGCCGCGAGCAGCTTCTTCATCTGGGCGGCCTTCGAGCGCAGTCAGCTCCCCGCGGTGATCCACTCGAGCGAGGCCGCGCTGCGCGTCGACGATCGCGCGCGGCTGTGGGAAACGCTCTTGCTCCCGCTCGCCGTCGCGAGCGTGCTCGTGATCGCGCTGATGTTCCGCGAGCGGCTCACGTCCGACCTGCTCCCCTACGTCGCCGGCGCATCCGCGTTCTTCGTCATCTCGCTCGCGCTACGCAACTGGTGGGCGCAGCAGCTCGAGAATCGGCTGCGCCTGCAGGCGCTCGCGAGCGAGTCCGAGCTTCAGGTCGCGAACCGCGAGCTGCTCAACGAGATGAAGAGCCGCTCGCGCGCCGAGGAAG
>DASPGF010000208.1:0-4724 GCA_035620755.1 Myxococcota bacterium | reverse complement strand
CCGTGGACCGCGCTCACGCGCACGAGAGCGACTACAGCTACCTGCGGCTCGACGTCGACGCGCGGCAGGTGCGCGGCGAGCTGGAAATCCACGCGCGCGATGCGCTGTTCCTGCTCGGAGCCGACCCCGCGCTCGCGGAAGCGGACGCTTGGCGCGCACTGCGTTCGCTCGAGCCGCAGCTGCGCGAGCGGCTCGCTCGAGGCGTCGAGATCCGCTCGGCGTCGCAGCCGTGTCCGCTCTCGCTCACTTCGGGCCTGCGCGCGGACCCGGGCGGTCGCGACTACGCGCTGCTGCGGCTCGAGGCGGAGTGCGCGGCGGCGGTCGAGACGCTCGAAGTGCGCTATCCGCTGATCTTCGAGCTCGACATCGAGCACCGCGGCTTCTTCGCGATCCGCGACGCGCGACAGACCCACGTGGGCGTGTTCACGGCGTCCGAGCCGTCGTTGCGCGTCGCAATCGCGCAAGCGGATCGCTGGCAGCAGTTCGCCGACTACGCGCGCGAGGGCGTCGCTCACATCGCGGCGGGATTCGACCATCTGCTGTTCCTGATCACGCTGCTGCTGCCGGTGGTCCTCACGCGCTCGAACGGACGCTGGCAGCCGCGCGCGCGGGCCGGCGCCGTGATGCGCCGCGCGGTCGCGATTGCGACCGCATTCACGCTCGCGCACTCGATCACGCTCGCGCTCGCGGTCTTCGAGCTCGTCCGGCTTCCCGCGCGGCTCGTCGAATCGAGCATCGCGTTCTCGGTGTTGGTGGCGGCGTGGAACAACCTGCGCCCGCTGCTGCGCGAGCACGGTTGGTGGCTCGCGTTCGGGTTCGGCCTGGTTCACGGGCTCGGCTTCGCGGGAGCGCTCGCGCAGCTCGGCCTGCCGCCGCACGCGAAGGGCCTCGCGCTATTCGCATTCAACGTCGGCGTCGAGGCCGGCCAGCTCGCGATCGTCGCGGCCATCGTGCCGCTGCTCTACGCGCTGCGCGCGCGCGCGTGGTACGAGCGCGCGGTGCTCGGCGTCGGCTCGTGGCTCATCGCTTGGATTGCGGCGATCTGGCTGCTCGAGCGCGCGCTCGCGGTCGAGCTGATCACCTGGCTGTGAGCAGTGCGTGCGACGCGCGTTCACGACGCGCTCGACGAGGTGACCGCGGGGGGCCGATCAGGTCGCTGTCGTCGCCGCGGCGCTGCGGCGCCGCAGGATGCCGCTCGTCGCGAGCAGCACCGCGCCGATCAGCAGCGCGATCCCCGTCCCGGTGAGGCCCGGAACCACGGGGTTGAGGTCGATCGAGCCGCTCTCGCCCGCGAAGTTCGTCGGGGAGTTCGTCGTCGTCGACCCGCTGCGGTCGAGCGAGCTCACGCCGTCGGTCGGCACCGCGCCGTAGTTCCACACGTCGGCCCCGCCCGCGTAGTTGAGCGTGCCCCCGGCCGTCGAGAAGAACGCGTCGGGAAGCACGTAGTCCGGTGTGGGCGCGCCGGGCGTCGACGCGAAGTCCGCGGTCGCGATCAGCACCCACGTGTTCGCGGTCGAGCTGCTCGGGAGATTCGTCACGAAGGTGAAGGTGTTCGCGCCCGCCTGGATGGTGAACGGGCCGAGGCCCGCCTCGCCGTTGCTCGGGCAGAACATCTCGATGAACTGCACCGAGCCGTCCGCGTTGGAGAAGATCTCCGTGAAATCCCAGCTATGGTGGCCCGCCCGCGCGGGCGTACTCGCGGCGAGCGCGAGCGCAGCGAGCAGCGCGGATCCGGTTTGGCGGGTCGTCATCGCACCATCCTCTTCGGCCCGGCGCTCGGACGGATTGACCGCCATCCCGCGACGGGCGGTGTTCCCGCGGGGCACCCCACCCTCCGCACCACCCGCGAGGTCTCGCGCGCGGGCGCCGCGAATCGCGTATGCTGCGCGCTCCGGCGCGGCGGCGGACGCCGGCACCTGCCTCAGGGTGCTCCACGGCCGGCTCAGGACTGCTTCGGGAGGGTGGGGGTGGTTCGGACGGCGCGGCTTGCGCGGCGCGCGCGCGCAATCGGAGCCCTGTGCTCGATGCTCGCAGCCCCCGCTCCCGCACTCGCAATGCCCAGCGCGACCGCCTCGGTCACCTGGGACGAGATCGAGATCCTGTCCGTGCGCGTCGCCACGGGTGAAGCGCGCAGGCTGATGCTGAGGACGAGCGAGTCCTTTGCGGGCTCGAGCATCGACACGCCGGTTCACGTGCTGCACGGCAGCACGCCCGGGCCGACGGTCTGCTTCGTGGCGGGCGTCCACGGCGATGAGCTCAACGGCGTCGAGATCGTTCGCCAGATATTCGAGGAGCTCGAGCCGAGCGAGGTCTCGGGCACCGTGCTCGCGCTGCCCGTCGCGAACCTGCACGGCTTCCGGCAGTCGTCGCGCTATCTTCCCGACCGCCGCGACCTCAACCGCTACTTCCCGGGCAATCCGGCGGGCAGCTCCGCTTCGCGGATCGCGGATGCGCTGTTCCACGAGGTGATTGCGCGCTGCGGCATCCTGGTCGACTTCCACACGGGCTCGTTCCACCGCTCGAACGTCCCCCAGGTGCGCGCGAACCTGCGCGACGACCGCGTGCGCGCGCTCGCGCTCGAATTCGGTGTCGAGTGGGTGGTGCACAGCGAGGGACGGCCCGGGACGCTGCGCCGCGCCGCCGTCGACGCCGGGATCCCCGCGCTCACCTACGAGGCGGGAGAGCCGCTGCGCTTCCAGGAGCGCGAGATCGCGCGCGGCATCGCCGGCGCGCGGCAGCTGCTCTCCGAGCTCAAGATGATCGAGGGCAAGCGCAACGTCGCGAAGCCGACGCTGATCCTCGGCTCGACGTGGATCCGCGCCGACGAGGGCGGCATCTTCCAGCCCTCGCGCGACCTCGGCGACCGAGTCGACGTGGGAGAGATGCTCGGCACGGTCACCGACCCGATCACGAACGAGCGCAGCGCGATCATCGCGCCGCGCGACGGCCGCATCCTCGGCATGGCGCTGCCGCAGGTCGTGATTCCGGGCTTCGCGGTATTCCATCTGGGCTTCGAGGGCGCCAAGGTGCCCTCGCCCGAGGAAGACGCGACGGCGCCCGAGCCCGAGCCGCTCGAACCCTATGACCCGGAGTAGGCGTTGAGCCCCGCGATTCGTTTGGCGGGAGCGCTGTTCGTCGCGCTCGGAGTTGCGATCGCCTCGTTCAAGGTCGTTCGCCATGGGATTCCGCTCGCGCCGACCGACGAGCACGGTCCGTGGGAGATCGAGCTCAGGGTCAGCGCGCGCGGCGATGGGGAGCGCGGCAGCGTGCGCGCGATGCTCCCCTCGACGGAGCCGGGCCAGACCGTATTCGACGAGCGCACCACCGGCGAGCGTCTCACCTTCGCGATCCAGGAGGGCGGAGATGGTCGCGTCGGCGTCTGGGCAGGGCGTCTGGAAGGCGTCCACGAGCTCGTCTACCGCTTCCGCGTCCAGTCGACGGGCCTCGACACGCCGATCGTCGAGGTTCCCACCGCATCCGAGCCCCCACCGAAGGAGCGCGACCTCTACCTGCGCGCGAGCGTGACCTTTCCCGTGAGCGCGCCCGCGGTCGCGCAGCAGATCGAGCGCTTCGACCTCGCTCCTGCGAGCGATCCGGCCGCGCGCATCCAGACCGTGTTCTCGTTCGTCGCGCACGAGGTGCAGACCGTCGACTCGGGAGGCGACGACGCGCTGCTCACGCTCGAGAGCCGCGAGGGCAGCGCACTCGGCAAGGAGCGACTGCTCGTGACGCTGCTGCGCGCGGCGGGCTCGCGCGCGCGGCTCGCGCAGGGCCTCGAGCTGCGCGAGGGCACCGTGCCGGTGCCCCGCACCTGGGTCGAGGTCGGCCTCGGCGGCAGCTGGATCACGCTCTCCGCCGCGGAGGGCGTGCTCGGGCGCCGACCCGAGAGCTGGGTCGTGCTCGGCCGCGGCACACGAGCGCTCGTCGAGGCGACCGGCGTGCGCGCGGTCGGCCACCGCTTCCGCGCGCAGCGCGAGCCGCTGCGGCCCGACGAGATCGCGAGCCTGATGGCGCCCGACGATCCGGTGCTCTCGTGGCTCTCGCTCTACCGGCTGCCGATCGGCACGCAGAACATGCTGCGCTGGCTGCTCCTGTTCCCGCTCGGCGCCGTCGTGATCGCGATCTTCCGCAACGTCGTCGGCGTGCGCACCTACGGCACCTTCATGCCCGCGCTGATCGCGCTCGCGCTGCACGATCTTCCGCTGCTGTGGGCGGCCGGCCTGCTCGGCGGCGTGCTCGGCATCGGCGTCGTCACGCGCATCGCGCTCGAGCGCCTGCGGCTGCTGATGGTGCCGCGCCTCTCGATCCTCGTCTGCGTGGTGGTGTTCTGTGTCACCGCGGTCGCGCTGATCAATCAGCAGCTCGGCGGGCGCGATTGGCTATCCGGCACCGTGCTCCCGATCGTGATCCTCACGATGTGGATCGAGCGCATCACCATCACCACCGAGGAGGAAGGCCCGATCGAGGCGATGAAGCGCGCGCTGTGGTCGCTCGTGGTCGCGGCCGCGGTGCTGCCGATCTTCCAGAGCCAGCGCGCGGGATACCTGATGTTCACGTTCCCGGAGCTGACGTTCTGCGCGGTCGGCGTGCTGATCTGGATCGGCGGCTACACGGGATATCGCGTCGTGGAGCTGCTGCGCTTCCGCTCGCTCGCGCAGGAGGCGATCCCGTGAGCCTCGCGAACATGCGGCAGCGCGGCATCCTCGGCATCAACCGCCGCAACG
>DASPGF010000207.1:0-5591 GCA_035620755.1 Myxococcota bacterium | reverse complement strand
GGGAATCCGGCGCCCCCAAGCCGCCCCGGCCGCTATTCCTCCTCCGCGAAGAACCAGTCGCGCATGCGCTGTCGCACGCGGCCGAAGATCGACTCGTCGCGGATCCGGAAGCGCGACGGCGCCTGCGCCTGCTCCTGCGCGGCGCCGAACAGCGCGAGGCCTACACCGGTCGCATACATCGGTCCGCGCACCACGTCCTGCAGCCCGCCGATGTTCCGCGGAATGCCGCGGCGCACGGGCGCCTCGAACACCTCCTCCGCGAGCTCGGTGATGCCCTCGAGCGCCGAGCAGCCGCCCGTGAGCACGAGGCCCGCCGGAATGCACTGCTCGAGCTTCTGCTTGACGATCTCCTGGCGCGCGAGGTTGAGGATCTCGTCGACGCGCGGCTCGATGATCTCGCAGAGCATCTTGCGCGACATCTGCCGCGGCCGCCGGCCACCGACGCTCGGCACGCTGAGCACGTCGTCGCCGGAGAGAAAACGCGCCGCGGCGACGCCGAACTTCTTCTTGATCCGCTCGGCCTCGTCGAACGGCGTTCGCAGTCCGACCGCGATGTCGTTCGAGATGTGGTATCCGCCGAGGCCGAGCACGGAGGTGTGCTTGATCGAGCCCTCGTCGAAGACCGCGATGTCCGTGGTCCCGCCGCCGATGTCGATCAGGCACACGCCGAGCTCGCGCTCGTCGCCCGCGAGCGCGGCCTCAGCCGAGGCGAGCGGCTCGAGCACGATGTCCATCACGTTGAGGCCGGCGCGATTCGCGCATTTGACGATGTTCTGCGCGCTGGTCACGGCGGCCGTGACGATGTGGATCTTCGCCTCGAGGCGCACGCCGCTCATGCCGATCGGCTCGCGGATGCCGTCCTGCTCGTCGATGATGAACTCCTGCGGGATCACGTGGATCACCTCGCGGTCCATCGGGATCGCCACCGCCTTGGCGGCGTCGATCACGCGCCGGATGTCGCCGTCGCGCACCTCCCGGTCCTTGACCGCGACGACTCCATGCGAGTTGAAGCTCTCGATGTGTCCGCCCGCGATGCCCGCGTAGACCGACGTGATCTCGCAGTCGGCCATCAGCTCCGCCTCCTCGATGGCCTGCTTGATCGAGTTGACCGTGGCGTCGATGTCGACCACCACGCCCTTGCGCAGCCCGCGCGAGGGATGCGTTCCGATCCCGATCACGTCGACACCGTTCTCGGTCCGCTCGGCGACGATCACGCAGATCTTTGTGGTTCCGATGTCCAGCCCAACGATCAGATCCTCACCTCGATTCATGACACTCCCCCCTTGGCGAGGGCCCGTTAGAGACCCTCGCGCGGCGCGCATCCACGCGCCGGCTCGGACCGTCCGTCACGCGTTCGGTCCCGCTGTGGACGGCGCCGCGCGTCCGCGCGCCGCCGCCGCTTGTTCCGCCCCTTGTGGGGACGTTGCACCGCGCAGAACCGCCTGGTCTGCGAAGCGAAGATCCACGCTCTCGCTCTGCTCGAGCTCCTCGAGCCCCGCGGCGAGCAGCTGCGCGAGGCTCGACAGCCGCGCCTCGAGATGGCCGTGACCGAGCACGATGCGCGGCCTGAGGTTCGGCAGCCGGATCGCGAAGCCCTCGGGATCGGAGTCGTCGGAGATGTGCACCTCCGACGGCAGCGGCAGCTCGAACTCGGGCAGCCGCTGCGCGAGCGCGATTGCGCGCGCGAGCCGCTCGTCGGCCACGTCGCGCTCGACCGCGAAGCTCGCCACGAGCCGGGGCAGGCTCGGGTCGAGGCGCTCGTCGGCGGGCGCGAACGGCTCGCCGTGCGCGTTGACCGCGAAGTCGCGCGCGGGGTCGCCGATCGCGATGCGCGCGTGCGCGCTGTGCTCGCTCACGCGCACGAGCAGGCGTCCGGTCGGAAAGCGCACCGCGCTCGCTTCGGAGATCCACGGGTTCTCGAGCAGGCGCGACTCGATCTCGCTCGCGTCGATCGAGGCGAGCTCCGCTCCCGGAGCGAGCCCGGTCGAGCGCGCGATCTCGCCGAGCGTGAGGTGCCGGCTTCCGCGCACGGAGATCACCTCGAGGCGCGCGGGCTCCCCCGCGATCCACGAGCGGGCCGCGGCGACGAGCGGATTGCCGAACAGCGCACCCGTCGCGAGCGAGACCGCGACGGCGAGCAGCGCCACCGCGCCGATCCGGGGCCTGCGCGGCGCGCCGCCGCGAACGCGTTCGAGGTGTTGGCGCGCGCGTGACTGGCGCCGCGAAAATTCGCGCTCGCGCGGCGAGCTCGTGTGGTGGCTGCGCTCGCCCGAGCTGCGCCACGAATTTCGAGGTTGATCGTTCATGACTGGCCTCCGATGATTCGGACCTCTGGAATCAGCCGCACTCTCGCGGTGCGCCAGACCGCCGCCTGGGCGGTCCGGATCAGATCCAGCACGTCCGCGGCGGTCGCGCCGCCGCAGTTCGCGATGAAATTGGCGTGGACCCGCGAGATCTCGGCACCGCCGACCCGCGTGCCCTTGAGGCCCGCGGCCTCGATCAAGCGGCCCGCGTAGTCGCCCGGCGGGTTCTTGAACACCGAGCCGCACGAGGGAACGTTGAGCGGCTGCGACGCCGCGCGCGCGCGCAGCAGCCGCGCGACCTCCGCGCGCACGGCGCGCGGCTCGGAGAGCCGGATTTCGAACAGCGCCGAGACGATCACCGATCCCGGAGCGAGCCCGCGCAGGCCGCGGTAGCCGAAATGCAGCGCGCTCGCGGACAGGTGTCGCAGCTTGCGCCCCGTCGGGCTGATCACTTCGATCTCGCGCACCACGTCCTTCACTTCGCGCGCGGGAATTCCCGCGTTCATCGCGATCCAGCCGCCGATCGTGCCCGGGATGCCGCAGCCGAACTCGAGCCCCGCGAAGCCGCGCTCGATGCAGAAGTTCGTGAGCTGGCTGTGCGAGACGCCCGCTTCCACGCGCAGCAGGTGATCGGGTCGCTCCTCGAGCCGACGCAGCTTCCCGAGCTGCAGCGCGACGCCCGCGAGCCGGCCGTCGAGCGCGAGCGTGTTGAAGCCCGCGCCGATCACGAAGTGCGGAATGTCGTGCTCGGCGCAGATCTCGAGCGCGCGCGCGATGTCGTCGCGCGTCGTCGGCGTCACCAGCGCGTCGACGCTGCCCCCGACCCGCAGCGACGTGCAGCGCGCGAGCGATGCGTCGAAGCGCACGCGGTCGCCGAGCAGCTCGTCGAGAGCGTCGCGCGCGCGTTTCGAGATCACGCGCGATCCTCCAGCAGGCGCTCGACGAGCTGGCTGCCGATCGTCGAGATGTTTCCCGCTCCGAGCGTGAACACGAGATCGCCCTGCCGCAGCTCGGGTGCGAGCCGGTCGACGAGCGCGTCGAGGTCGGCGACGAAGTGCGCGTGGCGGTGACCGTGGGCGCGCATCGCTTCGACGAGCGGAGCGGACTCGACGCCGGGCAGCTTGTCCTCGCCCGCTGCATAGACGGGCGCGATCAGCACGAAGTCCGCGTCGTTGAACGCGGTGACGAACTGCTCCCAGAGGTCGCGGGTGCGGGTGTAGCGGTGCGGCTGGAAGGCGACGACGATCCGACCCGTGTGAAGCCCGCGCGCCGCCGCGAGGGTCGCGCGGATCTCGGCGGGGTGGTGCGCGTAGTCGTCGTAGACGCGAATGCCGGCCACCTCTCCCTTGAGCTCGAAGCGCCGCTCGACGCCGAGGAAACCCTCGATCGCGGCCGCCGCCGCGCCGAACGGGACGTCGAGCTCGCGGCTGACCGCGAGCGTGGCGAGCGCGTTGAGCACGTTGTGGCGGCCCGGCAGGCGGATGCGCACGCGCCCGAGCTCGGCACCGCGCTCGCGCACCGAGAAGCGCATGCCCGCGCCGTCGATCTCGACCGCGCTCGCCACGATGTCGGCCTGCGGCGCGAACCCGTAGCTGAGCTTGCGGCGCTTCATCCGCGGCAGGATCGCCTGCACGCCCGGGTGATCGAAGCACAGAACCGACAATCCCCAGAACGGCACGCGATTCGCGAACGCCGCGAACGCCTGCTGCAGCGCCTCGTAGGATCCGTAGTGGTCGAGGTGCTCGGGATCGATGTTGGTCACGACCGCGATCACCGGCGAGAGCCGCAGGAACGAGCCGTCGCTCTCGTCCGCTTCCGCGACGAGCCAGTCTCCCGCGCCGAGGCGCGCGCCGGTCGGCGCGCGCTCCGGCGCGAACACGCGCCCGCCGATGATCGCGGTCGGATCGAGCCCCACCGCGTCGAGCACGTGCGCGATGAACGAGGTGGTGGTCGTCTTGCCGTGGCTTCCCGCGATCGCGATGCCGTTCTTGAGCCGCATCACCTCGGCGAGCATCTCCGCGCGCGGAATCGCAGGGATCGCGCGCGCTTCGGCTTCGCGCAGCTCGGGGTTGGTGGCCCGCACGGCGGAGGAGTACACCACGACGTGTGCGTCTCCGACGTTCTCGGCAGCGTGCCCGATCGACACGCGCACGCCGAGCTCGCACAGGCGGTCCACGGTCGGGCCGGCCTTGAGATCCGAGCCCGTGACGCGGTAGCCCTGGTTGTGGAGCAGCTCGGCGAGGCCGCACATGCCGATTCCGCCGATGCCGACGAAGTGGATCTGTTGGATGCGACGGTCCACCGCTACCTCCCCAGCTGTGCGGCGCAGTCCGCGACGATGCACGCCGCCGCATCGGGTCGCGCGAGCTTGGCCGCGCAATCGGCCATCGCGGCGAGCTGCTCGGGCGCGTCGAACAGCTCGCGCAGCGCGCGCACCACGCGCGGCCCGCCGAGCGGGTTGTCGCCGAGCAGGCGAGCCGCGCCTGCCGCGACCAGCGCGGCGGCGTTGGCGGTCTGGTGATCGTCGGCGGCGAAGGGGTAGGGGACGAGCAGCGCGGGCAGGCCCGCGAGCGCGAGCTCGGCGATCGTGAGCGCTCCCGCTCGACACAGCGCAGCGTCGGCCCACAGATAGCGCGCGGGCATCTCCGGCTCGAACGCGACGACCTCGGCGCGCAGCCCCGCGGCGCGATAGGCGCGCTCGGTGCGCTCGCGGTCGGCCTCGCCGGACTGGTGGAAGATCTCGAGGCGGCGCGCGTCGAGCTGCGGCGCGGCTTCGATCATCGCGTTGTTGATCTGGCGCGCTCCCTGGCTGCCGCCCGCGACCAGCAGCCGGAACGGCGGCCTGGCGGCGCGCCGCGGCGCGCGCGCGCGAAACGCTGCGAGCAGGCTCTCGCGCAGCGGCACGCCGGTGTTGCGCACGCGATCCGCGGCCCCCGATTCGGTGAAGATCTCCGCGGCGCGGTCGAACTGAACGAAGACTCGCTTCGCGAGCCGCGCTGCGGCGCGGTTGGCGCGACCGGGGATGGCGTTCGGCTCGACGAGCGCGATCGGAATCCGCCGCAGCGCGGCCGCGACCACCGCGGGTATCGACGCGTAGCCTCCGACGGAGATGGCGAAGTCGGCGCCGTAGCGGCCGAGCGCGCGCCACGCGGCGAGGCACGCGCGTGCGGAGGCGGGCAGCGACTGCGCGCGCGCCGCAAAGCTCCGGCCGAAGATCGGCTTGGAGGAGAGCGCGAGCAGCTCGAAGCCCGCGGCGGGCACGAGCCGCGTCTCGAGTCCGCGATCGCT
>DASPGF010000206.1:0-2902 GCA_035620755.1 Myxococcota bacterium | reverse complement strand
TTCGGTACGAGCGAGCCCATCGGATAGCGGTCGAGCGCGCTGCGCAGCAGGATGCGCGGCCCGTTGGTCGCGTAGACGCGGCGCGCGCACAGCGCCGAGAGCACGGACTCGCGCGTGAGCTCGCTCGCGACGATCGCGGCGAGGCCGCCCGATTCCGTGACGAGGTGCGAGAGTCCCGGATGGCCGTCGTGGCCGTCTCCGCTTCCGACGAATCCGAGCCGGTAGCCGCGGTCGAGCACGTCTCGCACGAAATTGCCGCGCATCGCGTTGTAGATCGGCACGGGCGCGTCGAGCGCCTCGCTGCTGCCGTGGACCGAGACGATCTCGGTGAGCGGCTCGAGCACGGGATCGGGCGCGAAGCTCCAGTTCGTCGGCACGGGCCCGCCGGCCGAGTGGTGGGCGAACGTGAGCGCCGGTTGCCCGCGCAGGGCGTCCCAGAGCTGTGTCGGCGTCTCATAATCGAGCGAGATCGAGCTGTAGATCGCGCCCTCGTCCTCGAAGTAGAGAACGTGACGGTGGCCGTGGATCCAGTTCGTCCACTCGTAGCCGAGCAGCGGGATGAAGCGGCCGGGTGCGTGGAAGCGGCGCACCTCGGCCTTGGTCTGCTCCCACATCTCGGGGTTGCGGTCGAGCTGCAGCACCCCCCAGTGGTCGTGGTCGGTGACTGCCGCCACGTCGAGGGCCGAGACGTCGCGCGCGTAGAGGAAGTAGTCCTCGACGCTGCCGGTGCCATCGGAGAAGCTGGTGTGGCCGTGCAGATCGCCCCAGAAGACCTTCTGCGCATCCGCGGAGACCAGCATCGGATTGCTGTCGCCGGCCACGCCATCCGCAGTTTCGACGTGCACGCGCAGCGTGCCGGGCTCGCGCATCACCGCTTGGAAGCTCTTGCGACCGCGATCGGACGCGACGAGCGCGAGCGGCTCCAGCAGCTCGAGCCGCGCGTCGGCGGGCGTGGTCGTGAGCGCGAGCGCGCCTTCGAACGGATAGCCCGCGTTCGCGGCTGGATCGAGCGCCGCGATGGTGATGCGAAAGGGCTCGTCCGGGCGTGCGACGCTCGGAAGCGTAACCCAGAGGATGCGCGGCGCATCCGCCTTCACGTCGATGCCCGGAGAATCCTTGAGGAACACGCGAAAGCCGTCGCCGTCGCCGTCGACCGCGAACCAGAATCGGGAATTCTTCTCGGCGAGCGAGTCGGTGGTCGCGCCGAGCTTTCCAGCGCCGTAGACGATCCGGATGCGGTCGCCAGCGCGCAGCGCGCGCCCCGCGACCTGCAGTCCGAGCAGCTGATCGTCGAGCGTCGTCGCGTCGAGCCGGATCTCCGGGTCGCTCGGCGTCACCTCGGTGTAGCCCTCGATCTCGCGGTCCTCGACCTGCGGTGTGCTCCAATCCCAGAACGGCGAGACCTGGAAGTAGATCGTGCCGCCGACGGCGATCCCCTCGCTCCCGACCTCGTACACCAGCGTGAATCGCCCGCTCGATCCCGCGGTGGCCACTTCGGGGTCGCCCGGCGCCTGCTCGAGCCACGCGCGGCCGCCCCCGTCGGAAGCATGGGGAGTCTGGGCGAGGCTCTCGCGGAGCGACTCGACGACTTCCGGCACGGCGCCGGGCGGAAGATCGCCGGCGTCGCCCGCAGCGACCGATTCCGCGGGCGCCACGTCCCGCGCGGCGAGCGATGCGCGCTCGGGGGTCGGCGGCTGATCGCGGCCGTCCCGCCCGCAGGCCGATGGGCTCGCGGTCGCGAGCGCGAGCATGCATGCGATCCAGCAGCGCCGCGTCGACACGCGCCAATCCCCCTCGCCCGGAACGGCCGATCCCGAGCATAGCCTCGGATCGCGCGGCGCCGGCGCGCGGCGTTCCGCTCGCGCTGGATAAATCGAGCGCAGCGGTGCGCGCCGCGGGCCGCGCTCCGCGCGCTGCGGAGCCGAATTATCGCTTCAGCGTTGAATCGCTCCGGCCGTTTCATCCACCGCGGAGGAGCGCGCCCGGCGATGCGCGCGGAGTCGCGCGCCCCGCGTCTGCGCCGAGGCCCTATGTCGACGAGCCGCCCGAGCAGCGCCCAGCATCCGCAGCCGTGGCTGAGCTGCGCGCTGCTGCTGGTCTGCGCGATCGCGCTCACCTACTCGCGCCAGCTCGAGCGCGAGGTTCGCGCGGCCTCCGCCGCGGCCGCCGAGCGCGCGGCCGACTACTGGAGCGAGCGCCCCTACCTCGAGCCGGCCGAGATCGTGGTGCGCCACCTCGGCTCCGACACCATCGAGAGTCGGCGTGCGGAGCACCGCCGCGAGCGATCGCAGACGCGCGCGCTCGCGGTACCGAAGGCCGTCAAGAGCCACTACCAGGAGATTCTCGACGGCCTGACCGCCGAGGCGCTCGAGCCGCTCTCGAAGCTGCCGCAATACCGGCTCGGCGTGCGCGGCGCCGAGGGCGACGGGCGCGCGTATCTCGTCCACGCCTTCCTGCACGGCGGCTGGCCGCAGCTCGCCGGCAACGGGGTGCTGCTGATCGTGCTCGGCTTCGCGATCGAGCGCATCTGGGGCCACGCGCTGTTCGCCGCGGTCGCGCTCGCGTCGTCGCTCGCCGCCGCGGTCGCATTCCGGCTCGGAAATCCCGAGCTCGACGCGGCCTGGATCGGAGCCTCGGGAATGCTCGCGGGTCTGCTCGGCGCGTTCGCGGTGCGGTTCGCGGCGCGTTGGAGCGAGCCCGGCTACGGCGGGCTGATCGCCGCGGGTGCGTGCTGGCTGCTCGCGCCGGGCGCGCTCGGCTGGAACGCATCGCTCGTCGCGGGTCCAACCGCGAGCGGACCGATCGAAGGCGCCGCGCAGGCCTCGCTCTGGGGAATCGCGGGCGGCTTCGCGTGCGGGCTCGCGTTCGGCGCGCTGATCGTGTTCGGTCGGATCGAATCGAC
>DASPGF010000205.1:0-7729 GCA_035620755.1 Myxococcota bacterium | reverse complement strand
AGAAGATGATCGCGCTGCCGCTCGATCTCACGCAGGACGCCTGGCGCCACTATGTGTCCCTGATCGACGCGAGCGACACGAACGCGGCACTGCGGGCGCGTCTCGTCGCGCTCGAGGAGGAGAACCTGCAGCTGCGCGAGGCGCTCGTCGCGAGCGGGCGGCTCGAGCGCATCGCCGAGATCCGCGCGGACTTCGAGGTTCCGATGCTCCCGTGCGAGCTCGTCGGCGTCGACCCCTCGCCCTGGTTCCACTCGGTGCTGATCGACCGCGGGCGCGACCACGGCGTGCGCTCCGGCATGCCCGTGATCTCCGAGCACGGGCTCGTCGGGCTCGTGACGGAGACCTCGACGCGCGCCGCGAAGGCCATGCTCGTGCTCGATCGTCAGAGCGCGGTCGACGGGATCATCCAGCGCAGCCGCTCGCGCGGCATCGTGCGCGGTGGCGGCACGAGCGAGCTCGAATTCGAGTTCATCGCGCGCGGCAGCGACGTGCGGGTCGGTGACGTGGTGATCAGCTCGGGCCTCGGGGGCGTCTACCCGAAGGGCCTGCGCATCGCGGAAGTGGTCTCGGTGTCGGACCCCGGCTCCGGCCTGATGCAGACCGCGAAGCTCGCGCCCTCGGTCGACTTCGGCCGACTCGAGCAGGTGTTCGTGATGCTGCGCCGCGGTCCGACGATGGAGATGCTCTACGCCGCGGAGCAGGACGAGCCTCTCGGCGCGACCGCGTCGGGACGGCCGTCGCCTTGAAGCGCGCGCTGGTTCTGCTCGCGCTCGGAGCGCTCGCGCCGATGGTCCAGGGGGCCCTGGGGGCCTTCGTCCCGCTGCACTACTTCCCGGACCTCGGCCTGCTGCTGGTGGTCGGGCTGGGCCTGTGCTGGCGGAGCACCGCAGGTGGCGTCTCGCTCGCCGCGGCGCTCGGGCTGGTCGCGGACCTGCTGTCGGGATCGCTGCTCGGGCTGCACATGCTGCTGCGCATCCTCGCGTTCGGTGCTGCGCGCGTCGGCAGCCAGCAGCTCAATCTGCGGGGCGTGAGGCCGCGCGCGATCTTCGTCGCGGCGCTGACCGTTGCCAACGCCTTGGGCATCGCAGCGCTGAGCTCGTTCTTCGGCGTGGGCTCGGGCGTCGATCGCGAGATGCTCCGAGAGCTGGCTCCGCGCGCGCTGATCAACGGCGCGTGCGCGCCGCTGCTGATCTGGCTGGTCGAGCGCGTCTCGCTCTGGTTCAGCGAGCCCGACGGCGGACACCCGCTGCTGTCGCTGCGGCCGCGAAGTCGACTCTCCTGATGCGCGTCGACGACGTCGGAGTCGGGCGCCTCGCCGCGGGAGTCGATTCCTCGATCGCGAACCGCTTGATCGCCGTCGCGGCGTTCATGCTGCTGGTGTTCGGCGTGTTCGTCGTGCGCCTGTTCCAGCTGCAGGTGATCGAAGGCGAGGATCTCGGGAACCGCGCGCGCCGCAATTCCGTCCGAACGGTGCGGCTCGAGGCGCCGCGCGGCGACATCTTCGACCGCTACGGGCGCGAGCTCGCGACCACGCGGCCCGCCTTCGGCGTGCAGGTGATGCCCGCCGAGCTGCGCGAAGGCGAGCTCACGCTCGCGGCGCTCGCGAGCCTGATCGACGCGGACGCCGCCGAGATCGCCGAGCGCGTGCGCAGCAACCGCGGCCGGCTGCGCTTCCAGCCCGTGCGCGTCGCGTCCGATCTCTCCTTCGACTCGCGCAGCCGCGTCGAAGCCCATCTCTATGCGCTGCCGGGCGTGTTCACCGACGTGCGGCCGCGCCGCTACTACGTCGGCGGCGCGCTCGCCGCGCACCTGCTCGGCTACATCGGGGAGATCCAGGGCGAGCAGCTCGAGCAGCGCGCGTTCGCCGATTACCGCGCGGGCGACATCGTCGGTCAAGCGGGCGTCGAGAGCCGATACGAGTCGCATCTGCGCGGCCGCGCGGGCGGGCGAAACGTCGTCGTCGACGTCGCCGGGCGCATCGACGAAGTGCTCGACGAGGTGGAAGCCACGCCCGGGGGCACGCTCGTGCTCACGATCGATCGGGATCTCCAGCAGGCCGCCGAAGCGGCCTTCCTCCCCGATGTGCTCGGCGGCGCGGAGAAGCGCGGAGCGGTCGTCGCGCTCGATCCGCGCAATGGCGACGTGCTCGCACTCGTCTCCCGCCCCGCGTTCGATCCGAACGACTTCGCGGGCGGCATCGACTCCGCGACCTGGAAGTTCCTCACGGGGAACGAGGCTCGGCCCCTGCAGGATCGCGCGCTCGCGGGACAGTACCCGCCGGGCTCCACCTACAAGGTGTTCGTCGCGGCAGCGGGCCTCGAAGAGCGCGCGATCGCGCCGAGCGACCGCGTCTACTGTCCCGGATCCTTCACGTTCGGCAGGCGCAGCTATCGCTGCTGGAAGCGCGAGGGACACGGCTCGGTGGACCTTCACGAAGCGTTGGTGCGCTCGTGCGACGTCTACTTCTACCAGCTCGGCCTCAAGCTCGGCATCGACCGGATCGCGTTCTTCGCCAACGGCTTCCACCTCGGCCGTCGCACCGGCATCGAGGTCGGCAACGAGGCGGTGGGCATCGTTCCCACGCAGGCGTGGAAGCAGCGGCGCTTCGGCGAGGCATGGCTGCTCGGCGAAACCGTCTCGGCGTCGATCGGGCAGGGCTACAACCTCACCACGCCGCTGCAGCTCGCGGTCGCGTACGCGGCGATCGCCAATGGCGGCGCGGTCTACAAGCCGCGCATCCTGCTGCGCCGCGTCGGCTCGGATGGAAGCGCCGAGTCCGGACCCGCCCCCGAGATCCTCGGCAAGGTTCCCGTCGCGCCCGAGCATCTCGCGATCGTCGCGCGCGCGCTCGAAGGCGTGGTGAGCGAAGTCGGGGGGACCGGTTCGCGCGCGCGGATTCCGGGCGTGCGCGTCGCGGGCAAGACCGGAACCGCGCAGGTGGTGCGGCTGCAGCACACCGAAGATCTCGAGGATCACGAGATTCCGTTCCAGTACCGCGACCACGGTTGGTTCGCGGCGTTCGCGCCCGCTGAAGCGCCCGAGATCGTCGTGGTGGCGCTCGCGGAGCACGGTGGTCACGGCGGGAGCGCAGCCGGTCCGATCGCCCACGCCGTGCTCGCGCGCTACTTCGCGGCGCCGACGCCCGAGCCGCCGTCGCTCGACGAGCCGACGCCCGCCGCGCCGCAGCCAGGAGCCCGCGTTGTTCGGAATTGATCGGCGCCTGCTGCAGAACTTCGACTGGGTGCTGCTGCTGCTCGTGGTCGCGATCGTCGGCGCGGGCGCGATCAACCTCGCGTCGGCCACCCACGTGGAGGGCGAGCTCTCCGGCGAGCTGCGCCGCCAGCTGCTCTCGATCGGCATCGGCGCGGTCGCGATGTCGATCGTGATCGCGATCGACTACCGCCACTTCGAGCGCTTCGCGACGCCGGCGCTGCTGGTCTGCGTCGCGATGCTCGGCGCGACGCTGGTATTTGCGCCTGTGACGCGCGGCAGCCAGAGCTGGCTGTTCGACGGCCGCTTCCAACCCTCGGAGCTCGCCAAGCTCGGGCTCGTGCTCGCGCTCGCGCGCTACTTCCACCGCAATCCGGCGCACGAGATTCGCCGACTGCGCGACCTCGCGCGGCCCGCTCTGATCGCGCTCACGCCCGTCGCGCTGATCGTGATGCAGCGGGACATGGGCGTCGCGCTGCTCACGCTGCTGATCGCGTCGACCTATCTCGCGTTCACGCGCATCTCCTGGCGCTCGTGGCTCGGCGTCGGGGTCGTCGCGATCGCGGCGTTGATCACGCTCTGGCTGTTCGTGCTGCAGCCCTACCAGCAGCGGCGCATCCTCGACGTGATCGATCCCGGTCGCGATCCGCTGTCGTCGGGCTACCAGGCGATCCAGTCGCGAATCGCGATCGGCTCGGGTGGGCTGCTCGGTGCCGGCTATCGCGCGGGAACCCAGACCCAGCTTCGCTTCCTGCCGACCCAGCACACGGACTTTGCGTTCTCGGTCCTCGCGGAGGAGTGGGGCTTCGTGGGCAGCTGCGCGGTGCTCTGGTTCTATCTGTCGTTGCTGTTGCTCGGGCTGCGCGTGGCGCGCAACTCGAAGGATGGCTTCGGGGCGATGCTCGCCGTCGGATTGGTGGGCACGATCTTCTGGCCGCTGGCGCTGAACATCGGGATGGTGCTCGGGCTCGCGCCCGTGATCGGCGTTCCGCTGCCGCTCTTCTCGTACGGCGGCTCCGCGCTCGTGACCTCGCTCGCCGGGCTCGGCCTGCTGCTGAACGTCTCGATGCGCCGCTACGTGTTCTAGCCCGGGCAGTTCCGCCGTCGACCAACGGAGCGCCACTGGCCGGGGCCCAGTTGGCCGAGTTGGATCGCCGGGCGCGCATGCGCGCCGCGCTGCGCCGGCTCACATTCGTGATGCTGTCGCGTTAGGATCGCGCCATGACCTCGCCCGCGACACCGCGTGTGCTGCCGCGAGTCGGCGCGTTCTTCGACATGGACAAGACGCTGCTGTCCGAGAACTCCGCGACGCTCTACATGCGCTACCGCTATCAGCGCGGCGAGATCGGCAAGCGCGATCTGATCCGGGGCTTCGGCGCCTACCTCCGCTACAAGCTCGGCATCCTCGACATCCGCAGCTGGACGCTCGACGTGCTCGCGCAGTTCCGCGGCCAGAGTGAGAAGCAGCTCGCCGAGGAAGCGGTCGCGTGGGTCGAGGAGGTCGTGGTCTACACCATCTATCCCGATGCGGCGCGGCTCGTCGCCGATCACCTCGCGCAGTCCCACGTGGTCGCGATCGTCTCGGGCGCGACGGCATTCGTGGTGCGACCGATCGCCGCGCGGCTCGGCATCGAGCACATCCTCTACACGCGACTCGAGGTCGAGAATGGCCTGTTCACGGGTCGCGTGATCGAGCCGATCTGCTTCGAGGAAGGGAAGATCTACTGGCTCCAGCAGTTCATCGACGAGCAGGGGATCGATCTCGCCAAGAGCTTCTTCTACAGCGATTCGATCACGGACCTGCCGCTGCTCGATCTGGTGGGCCATCCCGTCGCCACGAATCCCGATCCGCTGCTGTACCGGACCGCCGTGCGGCGGCGCTGGCCGGTGCGCTTCTTCGAGCCGCCGCGCCGGGAGGCGCCGCGCGACGCGTGAGCTGGGGCACGTCCGGCCAACTGGTTCCGGCCGGCGGCGGATCACTCAACAGAGCGGGAGCTGCCCCGGTCATTCCAGCGCGGCCAACTGGGTCCCGGCCGGCGGCGGATCACTCAACAGAGAGAGGAACGGCCCGGGCAAGCTAGAGCAGCCGCTCGATCGCCGCCTGGAAGTCCGCCTTGGGTCGCGCGCCCTGCAGCTGCTCGACCACGCGGCCGTTCTTGAACGACAGGATCGTCGGGATCGCGCGGATGCCGAACTGGCCCGGTGTGCTCGGGTTCGAGTCGATGTCCATCTTCGCGACCTTGACGCGGTCGCCGTACTGCTCCGCGAGGTCCTTGATCACGGGCGCGATCTGCCGACACGGCGCGCACCACTCGGCCCAGAAGTCGATCAGCACGGGCTTATCGGACTTCAGCACCTCCGCTTCGAAGGTCTGATCCGTCACATCCACGATTCGGGTCATGGTCGCTCGATCTCCTGTCGCTCGCGGTCTCGCTCGCGGCGGCGCGGCGCGCGCCGGCTCGAGCCGTTCGAGCCCGCGACGCAGCTGCGGCCGCGCGAAACCAGAGGGTATCGCGCGATGCGCGCATCGCTCGCGTTTGACCTCCGCGCGCTCGGGAAGTACGCTCCTCGCCTCCAATCTCCTCGTTTCGGAAGGGGTTTCGGGACACGCGCAGCGGACGCATCGCACTCGCCGAGGGTGACATCGCCGACGCCGACGCCGACGCCATCGTCAACGCCGCGAACAGCGCGCTGATCCTCGGGACGGGCGTCGCGGGTGCGATTGCCGCGAGGGGCGGCCCGTCGATCCAGGCCGAATGCGACGCGATCGGTCCGATCGACGTCGGCGACGCCGTGGCGACGGGGGCGGGCGCGCTGCACGCGCGCTTCGTGATCCACGCGGCGAGCATGACACCGGGAGGTGTCGCAACGGAGGAGAGCGTGCGCTCTTCGGCGCGCCGCAGCCTCGAGATCGCGCGCGAGCGCGGCTGTCGCACGATCGCGATTCCGGCGATCGGTGCGGGCGTCGGCGGGTTGCCCGCGCAGCGCTGCGCGGAGATCCTGCTCGCGGTGGCGCGCGAGCACCTCGACGGCGAGACCAGCCTCGAGGAAGTGCGCTTCGTGCTGTTTGGCGAGCCGACGTTTCGCGTGTTCGAGATGGCAAAGGATGCGGAGGCGGTCCGCCAGCAGCTCGCGCGCCTGCGCTCGCGCGCGGCGCGGCCTCGCTGAAGCTCCGAGCAGCCGTGGCGCAGCCCGAGCCCGCGCATCGCTACGCTACCCTTTCGCGCCGTCGAGTCTGCGGCAGCTCGCGGCAGCGCAATGAACCGGTGGACGGCGCGTGACACATCGAGAAGTGCAAGAACCAGAAGCGCAAGAAAGACTGGACGGCGCGTGACGCTTCAGATCCTGCAATGGACAGCGGCGGTCTATCTCGCCGCGAGCCTCACGGCGGGCCTCGGCCTCGCGCTCGAGACGCGCCGGCTCGAGCGCGCCTCGCTGCTGCTGCTCGGCTTCGGCGCGCTGCTCCACGCGGGCTGGTTCGCTCTGCTCCACCTCAGCGACGCGCCGCCCGCGCTCACGGATCTGAGCGTCGCGTGCTCGTTCATGGCCTGGATCGGAACCGTCTTCTTCCTGATCCTGCTGCGGCGCTCGCGGCTGCAGCGGCTCGCGGTGCTCGTGGCCCCGGCCGCGTTCCTCGGCGCGTTCGTGGCGGCGCTGCGCCCGCCGGGCGGGCCGGCCGTGGAGTCGGCGAGCGGCTCGTGGCCACACGCGCACGTGTTGCTCGCGAGCGCGGGCATCGCGCTGCTCGGTCTCGCGGGGCTCGCGGGTGCCGTCTACCTGTTCGAACACGCGCGGCTCAAATCCAAGCGGCCGCTCGGCTCGCGACTGCCGCTGCCCTCGCTCGAGGCGCTCGATCGCGTCAACGCGGTGACGCTCGCGGTGGGCTTCCTGCTGCTCACGCTCGGCGTGATCACCGGCATGATCTGGCAGGAGACCGCGGAGGGCCGCCTCTGGTCCGGTGACGCGCACGAGACCTGGTCGCTGGTCGCGTGGATCGTCTACGCGGTGTTGATCGCGGCGCGCTTCGCCGCGAAGCAGGGCGCGCGCGAGGCCGCGGCCAGCGCCGTGGGCGGCTTCGCGTTCCTGTTCTTCGCGGTGATCGCGCTGGGGTTCCTGACGTGAAGCTGATCCTGCTCGGCATGAACCACCGCAGCGCGCCGATCGAGCTGCGCGAGCGGCTCGCGGTCGACGAGAGCGGACCGCTGCTGCGCAAGCTCGTCGCGGCGGACGAGATCGAGGAGGCCGTGCTGCTCTCCACCTGCAACCGCGTCGAGGTGCTCGCGCTGACGCGCTCGCTCGATGCGGCGCGCCACCGGCTGCGCGCGTTCTTCAGCCGCGACCTGGTGCGCGACGGCGGCCCGACCGACTTCGCGCTCGACGACGTGACCTACCAGCTGTGCGACGGAGAGGCCGTGAGCCACCTGTTCCGCGTCGCGGCCGCGCTGGACTCGATGGTGGTCGGCGAGCCCCAGATCCTCGGCCAGGTGAAGGATGCCTACCGCGCCGCGGTGGATTGCGG
>DASPGF010000204.1:0-7498 GCA_035620755.1 Myxococcota bacterium | reverse complement strand
CCCGCGTCGCGCGTCGGTGTCGCCTATCTACCGGAGCGGCTGGGCCTGCCGGCGCGCATGACGGTGCGCTCGTTCCTGCGGCACCACGCGGTGCTCGCGGGCCTCGTCGGCACCGAGCTCGAGCGCGAGGTCGGGGCGTCGCTCGAGCGAGCGGGTCTGGCGGCGCGCGCGCGCGAGCGGCTCGGCTCGCTGTCGAAGGGCTTGAGCCAGCGCGTGGGCTTCGCGCAGGCGCTCCTCGCGGCGCCGAGGCTGCTGATCCTCGACGAGCCGACAACGGGCCTCGACCCGATCGGCGTGCGCGACGCGCGCGACTGGATCCTCGGTGCGCGCGAGCGCGGCTGCTCGATCCTCGTGAGCTCGCATCGGCTCTCGGAGATCGAGCGCACCTGCGATCACGTGGCGATCCTCGACGCGGGCTCGCTCGTCGCGAGCGGGCGGCTCGGGGAAGTCGTGCGCGAGGGTGAGTCGCTCGAGGACGCCTTCGTGCGGCTCGTCGCGCGATGAGGCCGGCCGCAGGCCGCGTGGTGCTCGAGCTCGCGCGCGAAGCGTTTCGCGACGCGATGCGGCGCCGCATCGTGCCGGTGATCGTGCTCTCCGCGCTGCTCTCGCTGCTCGCGGTCGACAGCTGCACGTCGTGCGTCGGCTCGAGCGAAATCGTCAAGGGGAGCGATCGGATCGCGATCACCGACGTCGCGGGCTGGACGGGAATGCTGATCTTCAGCGCGCTCTCGCTGTGGACGATGCTGCTCGCGGGCCTGCTCGCTTCCGACCACCTCGCCGAGGCCGTAGCGGATGGGTCCGCGAGCCTGGTGCTCGCGCGCCCCGTGCGGCGCAGCCAGTTCGCGCTCGCGCGCCTCGCGGGTGTTCTTGGTATCGCGTTCGCGACCGGTGGCGTCGTGCTCGCTGCGAGTGCCTACCTGCTCGCGCTGCGACATGCGCTACCGCTCGGCGCGGCTGCGTGGGCGGGGCTCGCGTGCGCGGCGGGCTCGTTCGTCGTCGCCGCGCTCGCGATGGCGCTCTCGCTGTTTCTCGCGCGCATCGCGACCGCGATGAGCGTCGCGCTGTTCATCGGCGCGATCGCGTTCGCGAACGCCTTCTCGCTATTCGGGGTTTCGCTGGGCAGCTTCGGCCACGCGCTGCAGCAGTTCGCGCCGCCACTCTTCAGCGCGGTGGTGGTCGCGCTCCAGCCCTGGATCGCCCCGCTCGTACCGCTGGTAGACCCGATGGTCGTCGCGCTGAAGCTCGCATTCTGGGTGATCGCGAGCGCGCTGATCCTGCTCGCGGCGTTTGAGCGGCGCGAGCTCGCGGGCTGAGCTTCGGACCGCGCCGAGCGAGCTGCACTATGCTTCGACCGTGCACTTCGCAGACGAGCTCATCGGCCGCGTGCGCGCGCTCGGTCACCCGCTATGCGTGGGCCTCGATCCTCATCTCGAGCAGATTCCCGATCCGTTCCGCAGGGGCTCGATGCGCGCGGGCGACCCCGCGAGCTGCGAGGCCGTGCAGGCGTTCTGCGCGGAAGTGATCGACCGGCTCGAGAAGCGCGTCGCGGTCGTCAAGCCGCAGATCGCGCTGTTCGAGCAGCTCGGCGCGCGCGGCATCCAGGCGCTCGAGGTGCTCGTCGAGCGCTGCCGTGCGCGCGATCTCATGGTGATCCTCGACGCGAAGCGCGGCGACATCGGGTCCACCGCCGAGGGCTACGCGCACGCGTACCTCGAGCCGGGCAGCACGCTCGCGGTCGACGCGATCACGCTGAGCCCCTACCTCGGGCGCGACTCGCTGGCGCCCTTCATCGAGCGTTGTCGCGCGCACGGGCGCGGCGCGTTCGTGCTCGCGAAGACGAGCAACGCGGGCTCGGCGGATCTCCAGGATCGCCGCCTCGAACGCGGCACGCTGTTCGAAGCGGTCGCCGAGATGCTCGCGGAAGACTGCGCGAGCCTCGTCGGGCCGCGCACGGGCTGGTCGTCGCTCGGCGTGGTCGTCGGCGCGAGCCCGGGCGACGCCGCCGAGAAGATTCGCGAGAAGCTCCCCGCGGCGCTGTTCCTTGTGCCGGGCTTCGGCGCACAGGGCGCGGACGTCGCGCAGGCGCTGCGCGGCTTTCGCGCGAGCGGCGCAGGCGCGCGCGAGGGCGGCGTGGTCAATTCCTCGCGCGCGATCCTCTATCCGGTCGCCGAGCGCTGGGAGGCGGGGTTCGAGGCCGCGCTCGCGGAGGCGATCGATCGGCTCGGCGAGGCCGTGCGCTGAGAGCCCGCGCAGCTTCACTTCCGAATGACGGGGCGCCACTGGCGGGGGCCCAGCCCGCCGGGTCCCACACAAAACGCGCAGCTTCACTTCCGAATGATGGGGCGCCACTGGCGGGGGCCCAGCTCGCCGGGTCACACGCAGCCGCCGGGCGGATCACGACAGGGCGTCGTGGATGGCTTGCGAGAGCGCGACGACGGCCTTGGTTCCCGTGCGCGGCGCGGTCAGGCCGTTCGAGAGGATGCACGCGGCAATGTCTTTCGCGGGGTCGGCCCAGGCGGTGTTCACCAGGAAGTGTCCGCCGTGCCCGAACGCCCCCGGCGTCGCGCTGTTCCCGAAGTCGTCGATCGGCGTGAGCGGATGCCGGATGCGAAAGCCGAGGCCCCACGGCACGTCGACGAGGAAGGTGCGGTCGATGCTCCCGACGACGTGCGGGAAGGACGCGGTGCGCACCATCCGTTCCGAGAGCAGCCGCCCGTTGCGGCCGCGGCCGAGATCGAGCATCGCGCGGTAGAAGCGGACCAGCTGGTTCGCGCGCGACACGCCGCTCCCGCCCGGGATCACGGCGCGGTGCGTGGCCGGATCGTTCCACCAATCTGCGTCGCGGGCAGTGCCGCGCTCCGCGCGCGTTGTGAGCTGCAGCGCGGGCTCGCTCAGCACTTCGGGGTTGCCGAGCGAGAAGCCGTCCGCGTCGAAGCCGGCAGGCTCGAGCACGCGCTCGCGCAGAACATCCCAGAGCGGGCGGTCGCGCAGGCGCTGGATCAGCTCGCCGACGATGAACCAGCTCGACGAAGGGTGGTAGCCGTGGTCCTTGCCGGGCTCCCACTGCGCGTCCATCTCGCACACCGCCGCGAGCGCGGCCTGCCAGTCGCGCGAGACGCGGCTCAGCGAGCGCATGCGCTGGCCGGAATCCGGAAAGCCGCCGCGATGCGTGAGCAGATGCGCGATCGTGCAGCTCTGCTTGCCGCGAACTCCGAACTCGGGGATGTAGGCGCGCACGCGATCCTGCAGCTTCGCGCGGCCTTCTTCGATCAGCTGCAGCAGCGCCACCGCGATCAGCGGCTTGGTGGAGCTGAACAGCAGATAATTGGACGAGGGAGTCGCGCCGCCGCCGATCGTTTCATCGAATACCAGCTCGCCCCGGAGATCGACCGCGACCTGGATCGAGGGGCGAATCCCCTCATCGATCTGCCGCTGCATCTCGCGCCGGAGCGCGTCGAATCGATCGCCCATCGCGTGTTCCGAGGCCGCGCCGCGAGTTGCGGGGCGGCGTAGCATAGCGGAGCCGCGGGCGGCATACTGCGCGGCGCGCGAAACGCGCAAACGGCAATCCAACACAGAGGAAACCGCAATGTCATCCCCCTGTACGTCCAGAATTCTCACGGCGCAGGCTGCCGTGATGCTCGTCGCGATCGCAGCGCTGCTCGCCGGCTGCGGGACCACGCGGCAGTCGCGCGGCATCGGCGAGGCGTCCGGCTTCCTCGGCGACTACTCGGATCTTCGCGAAGGCAAGGGCGACGAGGCGCAGCTCGTCTACATTCGACCCGACGTCGACTGGGCGCGCTACACCGCGATCCAGATCGATTCGGTGACGCTCTGGCGCGACGCGAAGACCGACGACGTGCCGCCCGAGGACCAGCAGCAGCTCACCGATTATCTCTACAAATCGCTTCACGAGGCGCTCTCGAAGGATTATCAGATCGTCGATCAACCGGGCCCCAACGTGATGCGGCTGCGCGCGGCGATCACCGAGGCGAAGGGCTCGCGGGTCGTGATGGATACGGTCACTTCGATCGTCCCGCAGTTGCGCCTGCTCACCACCATCGGCGGAATGGCAGCGGGCAGCTCGGTGCTCGTGGGAAAGGCGGGCGTGGAGGCCGAGCTCACCGACTCGATGTCGGGCGTGCGGCTGATGGCGGGGCTCGACGAGCGCCAGGGCACGAAGGCGGTCCGCGGCGGCATCAAGAAGTGGAGCGACGTCAAGCTCGCGTTCGACTACTGGTCGGAGCGGTTGCAGAAGCGGCTCGCGCAGCTGTCGGGCCGCGAGCCCGCAGACGACTAGCCCGGGCAGCTCCGCCCTCGGTTGAGTGATCCGCCGCTGGCCGGGGCCCGGTTGGCCGCGCTGGAGAAAGCTGAACCGGGGGCGCCCGCTCGCGGGCGGGCGCCTCAGAGGTTCAGGTAGCGGCCGAAGTCGAAGATGCCGGCCTCGCTGGGGTTGCGGCGCCGGTCGTCCTCGTGGATCCAGTCGACTGCGCCCCAGAAGCGCGGGCTCGTGCGGCGCACGCCCCAGCGCGAGACGAGCGCCTCGAAGTCGGTCGCGCCTCCGACGGCGCGAAGCGCGCTCGCGAACGCTTCGATCTCGTCGATCGGCACCTCGAACACGAAGTTCGGGTAGCTGCCGAGGTAGCCGCGCGCGATCGTGAGCGTGTCGTCCTCGGGGACGAGCCGCTCGTCCTCGTCGAACATCGCGGCGACGTTCGTGTGCGCGCGGTTGTGGGCGAGCGAGTAGCTCGCGTCCGCTTCGGGTGCGCGACCCGAGCGCACGATCAGGAACGAGAGCTCGGGAAGCTCCGCGACCCAGCGGCCGGTGACGCCCGCGAGCGGCTGCAGCGCGCGCTCCGCGCGCCGCTCGACGGCCGTGGCATCCGGTGCATCGCACGGTGGCCGCTCGCAGCGGTTGAGCCGGTCCGCGGGGCCCGTCACCGCGGGGTTGCGCTCGGCGATCATCTGCAGCAGCTCGCGCGTCACGTCGCGCGTCTTGAACTTGATCTGTGTCGCGTGGTGGTTGCTGCGGATCGCGTTGACGCGGTACGAGCGGTCGCCCTCGGCACCCGCGTACCAGGATTCGCGAACGGCCTCCCGCCGGTAGACCGGCACGAACGCGAGGAACAGGTTCTCCGACTGCATGCGCAGGTGGTCCATGTAGAGGCGCGTCGAGATCTGGTGCGCGACGTTGCCGAACACGTCGAAGTTCGCGACGAGGTCGTAGTAGATGCGCTCGAAGAGCGGGAAGTCGACGATCCAGGCGGTCTTCGGATAGGCGCCGACGAAGCCGCGCACGACCTCGGCGTTGTCGAAGTGGCGGAACACCGTGAGCAGCGCGTTGGAATTACCCCCATCGCCGTCCCAGACCGCGTCGAGCGTGGGCCCGAGCAGGTTCGGGTCGAGCTTGTCGTAGTACCTCTCGCGCACGTCGAGGTAGCGTCGCTGGTCGAGGTTGTACTTGAGCCAGATGCCGCCGATCTCGCCTTCGCCCTCCGCGGGAAGGCCCAGCAGATCCTCGGCCTCCTCGAGGAAAGCCGCGTCGATGATCGACATGTCGCTGTCGGGGTCGAGGAACGCGATGAAGAAGTGATCCTCGATCACCGAGACCGCGACTCGCCCGTGGCAGACGGGGCCGCGGATGAAGGTGCGGAAGAAGTACTGCGCGTCGTCGAGTAGGAACTGGTAGCGCGAGCGCGCCGGAATCTCCCTGAACGTCGCAAACGGGTTCGAGGCCTCGCTCACGTGGTAGACGGGGAGCTCCGTCGGATTCCAGTCGGTCTCGAGGAACAGCTCCGCCAGGCGCGCTCGCTTCGCGTCGCTGAGCGCGTAGCTCATGTGCGACTTGTGCAGCACCGTCGAGTCGAGCGGGATCAGCCGATACCAGACGCGCTCGACGCCCGGATCGTCATAGGGGCGCCGCGTCGCGATCTCCTGCACGGGCTCGCCCGGCGGCGTCGACGAGCGCGCGAGGCGGAAGAACGGTCCGTCCGGCAGCGCGTCGAACGCGAGGTGCGCGAGGAACCAGTGCTCGTAGAGGTAGCGCGCCGCGATGCGTTCCTTGAGCGTGGAGCCGTTGAGGAACGCTTCCCAGAGCCGGATCTGCTCGAGCGCGATGCCCGCGAGCGGCGGCTCGGGCGGTGGCGCTGGCGCGCCCTGCCGGATCCACGCGACGAGCACCTCGATCTCGCGATCCGAGAGCGGAGCCATGCCGTACGGCATGCCGCCGAGCGGGTGCTCGCGCGCGTAGCCTTCGAATTCGCTCGCGGTCGGGCACGAGAGCTCGCGGTCGAGCTCGAGCGGGAAATCGTCCGGCAGCCGTGCGTCGGGCGTCGTGGGGCGCGAACGGCCGAGCGCGATCATGTTGAGCAGCAGCGAGCCGTAGCCGTAGGCGTCGGCTTCCTCGAGCACGGAGTAGAAGCCGCGCTCGCGCCACTCCTGGGTGTCAGATGCGTCGACGTGAAGCCGCGTCGGCGCCACGTCGATGAGGCGCGTCGAGTGGTAGACGGGCAGCTTGGTGGCGCCGCGATCGAGGCCGTCGTAGGAGGACATCAGCAGCTGGCAGGGCGCGTCGTAGCAGCCGTGGCAGACCACGCAGCGGCTCTCGAGCACGGGCTTCACGTCTTCGAGGTAGGAGACCGGCTCGCCTTGTGTCGGGCCGGGCAGGCTCGCGAGCTCGACGGGCGGCGGCTGCGCGCAGGTCATGCCGAGCAGGAGCGGCGCCGCGATCAGCAGCTTCAGCGAGGTTGCCGTTCGAATCATTGCTCCCCCGCCCCGAACGGGCGCAAGCTTACCGCCCGAGGCGATCCATTGCCCGGCTCGAGCGAGAGATCACCAGAGCGACTGGCCCGGCAGCAGCGGAGGCATCGGGCAGCCGAGGCTGGCGGCGATCCCGCGCAACAGCTCGCCCTCGCCTTGGCTGACCTCGCGGTCGCTCGCGATGCAGGCCGCGCACGCGCGAAGCAGTGGCTCGCGCGCACCCGGCGCGACTTCGGCGAGCTGTCGCAGCGCGCGGTCGAGGTCGCGCAGCCCGGCGCGCTCGCGGGGCAGCAGCGCGACGCCGACCTCCGAGAGCTGCGCGGCGCCGCGCTCGAATGCCGCGCGCACCCAGTCGTCGAGCAGGCTGCCCGCGTAGGCGAGGGATGAGAGCACCACGGAGCAGGGCTCGCGCAGCGCGCGCAGCGAGGCGTGTCGAATGCGCGGCGGCGTCGCGCGCTCGAACCTCGGCTGCAGGTGCGCGCGCACCACGCGCTGCAGCACGAACTCGAACAGCTCGATCCTCTCGTCAGCCGCCACCAGCGCGCGCAGGTTCGCGTCGAACACGCGGTACTGCTCCTGCGAGAGCGCGCCGAGCGCGGGCAGCGCGAGATCGACGAGCGGCAGGCGCGCGCGCGGCTCGAGGCGCTGCGCGGCGGGCAGCAGGCGGCCGAGCTCGCGCTCGATGCCCGCCTCGCCGCTGCGCGCGAGCTGCTCGAGCTGCCGGCGACGCGCCTCGCCC
>DASPGF010000203.1:0-3074 GCA_035620755.1 Myxococcota bacterium | reverse complement strand
TCGGCAGGCGGGGCTCGCACGTGTAGGCCCCAGAATCGCGCGCGGCGCGCGGCCTGCGCGCGCGCTGCGGGGCTGCTGCGCGCGCGCGACGGCCGGCTGCGCGCCGCGGGCGTCGCGCGCCCCGGGTCAGTCGCGCAGCAGCTCGAGCGAGCCCGGCTCGCCGCGCACGAGCTCGCCGATCGCCGCGCGCGCGAGCGTGCCGTGGCGCTCGAGCTCCGCGAGCAGCGCGGCCTCGCGCTCGGCGGGCACCGCGATCAGCAGCCCGCCCGAGGTCTGCGCGTCCGCGAGGATCAGCCGGTCGACCTCATCGACTCCGTCTCGAAACTGCGTATGCGGCGCAACGTACGCGAGATTTCGCCGCGAGCCGCCGGGCGCCACGCCTTCGCGCGCGAGCTCGCGCGCGAAATCGAGCACCGGGATCTGCGCGACGCGCACGCGCGCTGCGAGACCCGATGCGGACGCGAGGTGGTGGAGGTGGCCGAGCAGGCCGAAGCCCGTGACGTCGGTCGCCGCGTGCGCGCCCGCCGCGAGCGCAGCGTCCTTGGCTCCGCGGTTGAGTGCGCGCATCGCCGCGCTGACCGCTTCGATCCGATCGCCCGCGAGCATCCCCTGCTTGATGGCCTGCGCGGCGATCCCGAAGCCGAGCGGCTTGGTGAGCACGAGCCGGTCGCCGGCCTCGGCGCGCGTCTGCGCGAGCCCGGCGCCGCGCACCTCGCCGATCACGCACAGGCCGTACTTCAGCTCGGGGTCGAGCACGGTGTGGCCGCCGGCGATCGCGCAGCCCGCTTCCGCGGCCTTGTCGCGCCCGCCGCGCAAGATCCGCTCGAGCACCTCGAGCGGCAGCACGTCCTGCGGAAAGCCCGCGATCGCGAGCGCGACGCGCGGCTCGCCGCCCATCGCGTAGACGTCCGAGAGCGCATTCGCCGCGGCGATCGCGCCGAACGCCTCCGGATCGTCGACGACGGGCGTGATGAAATCGACCGTGAACGCGAGCGCGGGGCCGGATTCCGGGCGCAGCAGTGCGGCGTCCTCGAGCGCTCCGAGATTCGGATCGACCCAAGGATGTCGGAGGGGCTCAATCCGCTTCAGGACCTCGACCAGGTCCTCGGCTCCGAGCTTGCGCGCTCAGCCGCCGGCGCGAACCAGTGACGTCAGCCGGATCTCGGCCATGTCGCCTCCTCTCGCAATCGCGTTTCGCGTGCGATCCGCAGCGGTCCGCACTCCGCGAGCCTGCGCGATCCAGCGGTGGATCGCGCGCCTACTCGTCCTCGACCGTCAGCACCTGGATCATGCTCGTGCTGCCGGTCGTCTGGCTGATGCCCGCGGTGACGACGACGTGGTCGCCCGCGCGCAGACATCCGATGTCGCGCCCGTGGCGGATCGCGAACCGGATCATGGCCTCGTCCGAGCGCTCGCCTTCGAACAGCACCGCGGTGATGCCCCAGTTCATCGAGAGCTTTCGCTGCACGGCGGGCCACACCGTCACGGCGAAGATCGGGCAGGTGGGCCGATACTTCGACATCGCGCGCGCGGTGAAGCCGCTCTCGGTGAGCGTGATGACGGCGCCGGCCTTGATGTGGTCCGCGAGCGTGATCGCCGCCTGGCTCACGCTCTCCGTGACCACGTTGGCGACCTGGGGCAGCACGTGCTGCAGATGGCCGTACTCGCCGAGCTTCGCCTCCGCGGCGAGCGCGAGCGCCGCCATCGTGCGAACCGCCTCGACCGGATAGCTGCCCTTGGCGGTCTCTCCCGAGAGCATCACCGCCGACGTACCGTCGAAGATCGCGTTCGCGACGTCGCTGACCTCGGCGCGCGTCGGGATCGGGTGGTGGGTCATCGAGTCGAGCATCTGGGTGGCCGTGATCACCGGCTTGCCGTTCATCACGGTGGTTCGGATGATCTTCTTCTGGATCAGCGGAACCTCCGGCAGCGGCAGCTCGACGCCGAGGTCGCCGCGCGCGACCATCGTGCCGTTCGCGACCGCGACGATCTCCTCGAGGTTCCGCACGCCCTCCGTGTTCTCGATCTTGGCGATGATCGGGATGTTCGCGCCCTTCTCCTGCAGGAAGCGCTGGATCTCGATCACGTCGGCGCCGCTGCGCACGAACGACGCCGCGATGTAGTCGACCTGGTGCTCGATCGCGAACAGCAGGTCCTCGCGGTCCTGCGGGCTCATCGCGGCGGTGCGCGAGAGCACCTCGCCCGGAACGTTCACGCCCTTGCGATCCTCGAGCCGCCCGCCGCGCGCCACGCGGCAGTGGATGTTCCCGCCCTCGATCGACTCGACGCGCAGCTCGATCACGCCATCGTCGAGCAGCACCGCGGCGCCGACCGAGATCTCCTCCGCGAGCACCGGGTACGAGATCGAGACGCCCTTCGCGTCGCCGAGCCGATCCTCGCCGTACAGCGTGAACGCTTCGCCCACGTTGAGCATTGCGGCTCCCGCCTCGAGCCTTCCCGTGCGGATCTCGACGCCCTTGGTGTCGAGCATCACGCCCACGTTCGCCGCTTGCTCACGCGCGGCCTGGCGGATGCACTCCAGCCGCTTGCGGTGCTCCTCGTGGGTTCCGTGCGAGAAATTCAAGCGCGCGACGTTCATGCCCGCGCGAATCATCGCCTTGAGCGTCTCGATCGAATCGCTCGCGGGCCCGATCGTCGCGATCACCTTCGTCTTGCGCAGCACGCGCTTGCGGGCCATGCCGGCTCCTCCCGAGGCGCAGATGATCCGGGATCGGCGCACGACGCGCCAGCTCGGCTCGGCGCGCGCGGCTCCGCGCAGCGAGGCTTTGGCCTCAGTCACAGGATGCCGGGTCCTTGAAATCCTCGGGCTCGATCTGGATGGTCGAATGCGCGATGCCGAAGCGCTCGACGAGCAGCTCGCCGATCTCGCGCAGCAGCGAGCCCGGGTCGCAGCCGTCGCGCGCGACGACGTGGCCCGAGAGCGAGACCATGCCGCTGCCGACGGTCCAGACGTGGAGATCGTGCACGCCGAGAACGGCGCGGTGGCCGGCCAGCGCGCGGCGCACCTCGTCGACGTCGATGTGCGCGGGCGCGTGCTCCATCAGCACGGCGAC
>DASPGF010000202.1:0-3797 GCA_035620755.1 Myxococcota bacterium | reverse complement strand
GCTTCCCGCGCAGCGAGCGCCGGTGGGAAGCGTCGTTGCGTCGAGCCGCTACCGCACGCGGCGCCGCGTGCAGCGCGCGATCGAGAGCGCGCTGCGGCTGCTGCTGCTCGCGGCCTCCACGGTCGCGGTGCTGGTCACGCTCGGGATCCTCGTCTCGCTGATCGTCGAGAGCGTGCGCTTCTTCGAGCGGGTGCCCGCGCAGGAGTTCCTGTTCGGGCTGCGCTGGAGCCCGCAGATCGCGCTGCGCGCGGATCAGGTCGGCAGCTCGGGCGCGTTCGGCGCCGTGCCGCTGTTCGCAGGCACGCTGCTCATCACCGCGATCTCGATCCTCGTGGCCGGGCCCATCGGGCTGATGGCCGCGGTCTACACCGCATTCTACGCGAGCCGCCGCGCGCGAGCGGTCATCAAGCCCACGCTCGAGCTGCTCGCGGGCGTTCCGACGGTCGTCTACGGCTTCTTCGCCGCGCTGACCGTCGCCCCGTTCATTCGCGAGCTCGGAGCGCAGCTCGGCCTCGATGTCGCTTCGGAGAGCGCGCTCGCCGCGGGCGTCGTGATGGGGATCATGATCGTCCCGATCATCTCGTCGCTCTCCGACGATGCGATCACCGCGGTTCCGAGCGCGCTGCGCGACGCCTCGTTCGCGCTCGGCGCGACGCGCTCCGAGACGATCCGCCGCGCGCTCGTGCCCGCGGCGTTCCCGGGCATCGTCGCCGCGTTCCTGCTCGCGGTTTCGCGCGCGATCGGCGAGACGATGATCGTCGTGATGGCGGCGGGACTCGCCGCGAACCTCACCGCGAACCCGCTCGAAGCCGTCACGACGGTCACGGTGCAGATCGTCACGCTGCTCACGGGCGATCAGGAATTCGACAGCGCGAAGACGCTCGCGGCGTTTGCGCTCGGCCTGACTCTCTTCTGCGTCACGCTCGCGTTGAACGTCGCCGCGCTGCACGTGAGCCGGCGCGCGAAGCTGCGCCATGGCTGACGCGGCGTCGCGCTGGCAGGATCCGGCCGTCAAGGCGCGCTTGCGCCGGCGCAACGCCGCCGAGCGCGGCTTTCGCGCGCTCGGCGCGATCGCGGTGCTGCTCGCGACCGCGGCGCTCACGACGCTGCTCGTGAGCGTGCTCTGGAACGGCCCGCGCGCCGCCTACCGGACCGAGCTCGCGCTCGATGTAACGCTCGACGCCGAGACGCTCGGCATCGACGCCGCCGCGCTCGACCCCGCGAGCGAGAGCCTGGCCACGGCCGATTTCGGCGCGGCCGTGCGCGGCGCGCTGCTCGCGCGCTTCCCCGACGTCTCCGAGCGCGCCGCGGTTCGCGAGCTCGTCGAGCTGACCAGCCGCGGCGCCGCCGCCTCGCTCGCCGAGCGACTGCGCGAAGAGCCCGAGCTCTTCGGCCGGCGCACGCGCCTCGGGCTCGTCGCCTCGGACGAGGTGAACGCGTTCGCGGCGGCGCGCGAGAGCGCCGAGCGCGCGGCGCCCGCGACCCGCCTCTCGGAGCGGCAGATCGGCTGGATCGAGGCGCTCGCCGCCGACGGTCGGCTGAAGCGGCGCTTCTCGCTCCATTTCTTCCGCGCGGGAGATTCGCGCGAGCCCGAGCTCGCGGGCATCGGCGGCGCGCTGGTCGGATCGGCGCTCACGCTGCTCGTCGCGCTCGCCGTGTCGTTCCCGCTCGGAGTCGCGGCGGCGATCTACCTCGAGGAGTTCGCGCGCGACAACCGCTTCACGCGGCAGCTCGAGGTCAACATCAACAACCTCGCGGCCGTGCCCTCGATCGTGTTCGGGCTGCTCGGCCTCGCGATCTTCCTGCGCTTCCTCGGGATGCCGCGCTCGGCGCCGCTCGTGGGCGGGCTCACGCTCGCGCTGATGACGCTGCCCGTGATCATCATCGCGAGCCGCGCGGCGATCGCCGCGGTGCCGGTCTGGATCCGCGAGTCCGCGCGCGGCCTCGGCGCGTCGCCGATCCAGGTGGTCGCCCATCAGGTCCTGCCGCTCGCGATGCCGGGAATCCTCACCGGCACGCTGCTCGGGCTCGCGCGCGCGATGGGCGAGACCGCGCCGCTGCTGATGATCGGCATGGTGGCGTTCATCGTCGACGTGCCCGCGGGCTTCAGCGACGCGGCGAGCGCGCTGCCGGTCCAGATCTTCCTCTGGGCGGACAGCCCGGAGCGCGGCTTCGTCGACAAGGTTTCCGGCGCAATCCTGGTATTGTTGATCCTGCTCGGGCTGATCAACGGCGCTGCGATCCTGCTGCGCCAGCGATTCGAGCAGCGCTGGTAGCTCCGCGGCGGAGAGCCAAACCGTGAACGACGCCTTCGAGACGAGCCGATCGCGATTCGCGGCCGCGCCGCGCTCGGGCTCGCGACCGCAATCCGCGGTCAAGATGTCCGCCAAGGAGACGAACGTCTACTACGGCACGACGCACGCGGTGAAGAACGTCTCGCTCGACATCTCGACGCACGAGGTCACGGCGCTGATCGGGCCCTCGGGCTGCGGAAAGTCGACCTTCCTGCGCTGCTTCAACCGCATGAACGACGACATCATCGGCTGTCGCGTCACGGGCGAGATCACGCTCGACGGAATCGCGATCGACGGGCCCGAGATGGACGTGGTGGAGCTGCGCGCGCGCGTCGGAATGGTGTTCCAGAAGCCCTACCCGTTCCCGAAGTCCGTGCACGAGAACGTCGCGTACGGCCCGCGCATCCACGGCATGACGCGCAGTCGCGTCGAGCTCGACGAAATCGTCGAGCGCAGCCTGCGGCTCGCGGGCCTGTGGGAAGAGGTCCGGGACCGGCTCGACAGCCCCGCGAACGCGCTCTCCGGAGGTCAGCAGCAGCGCCTGTGCATTGCGCGCGCGCTCGCCGTCGAGCCCGAGGTGATCCTGATGGACGAGCCCTGCTCGGCGCTCGATCCGATCGCGACCGCGAAGATCGAAGAGCTGATCGACGAGCTGCGCGGCGACTACGCGATCGCGATCGTGACGCACAATCTGCAGCAGGCGGCGCGCGTCTCGCAGCGAACCGCGTTCCTGCACCTCGGCGAGCTGATCGAGGTCGGCCCGACCTCCGAGATCTTCACGAACCCGAAGCAGCCGAAGACCAACGACTACATCACCGGCCGCTACGGCTGATCGAGGATGCGAGGATGCCGCGCACGTTCGACCCGGTAATCCGCGAGCTCAGGGATCTGCTGCTGCAGATGGCGAGCCGCGCCGAGGCGATCCTCGACAAGGCGCTGCGCGCGCTCGACGAGCGCAATCCCGGGCTCGCCGACGAGGTCGCGACCGACGACCTCGAGATCGACCGGCTCGAGGTCGCGATCGACTCCGCGGTCCTCGCGGCGCTCGCGCTCAACGCGCCCGTGGCGAGCGACCTGCGCGAGGTGTTCGGCATCAAGATGATCGCGACCGACCTCGAGCGCGTCGGCGACCTCGCGCGCAACATCGCGAAGAGCGCGCGCCGCTGCGCGGGCCGCGCCGAGCTCGACCCACCGCCCGCGCTGCATCGCCTCGCAACGTCGGCTGCGGATCTGCTGCGGCGCGCGCTCGACGCCTACGCGCGCAGCGACGCCGGCGCGGCGCGCGCGGTGCTCGCCGACGACGACTGGGCGGACGACCAGGAGGACGAGGTGATCCGCCAGGAGCTCACGGAGATCGCGGGCGATCCCGCGGTCGCGCCGCAGGCCGTCGATCTGATCTTCGTCGCGCGCAACCTCGAGCGGGTCGCCGATCACGCGACGAACATCGCCGAGGACGTGATCCTCATCATCGAGGCGCAGAACGTGAAGCACGCCGCGAAGTTG
>DASPGF010000201.1:0-23342 GCA_035620755.1 Myxococcota bacterium | reverse complement strand
GGTGGTCGACCCGGACAACAAGGTCAGGATGCGCGTCGTCGAGACCGGGCCGCGCTTCGAGGGCGATCAGGTGATCCGCACGGGACTCAAGGCCGGCGAGCGCGTGGTCGTCGAGGGCCTCCAGAAGGTGCGCGACGGCGTCCTCGTGAATTCCTTGCCCGCGGTCGCGGCGGACGCCGCGCCCACCCAGTAGCCCGCGTGGCAGACGCACCCACGCCGCCGGTGAGCGGCGATTACTTCTTCGTCCGCCGCCCGATCGTCGCGATCGTGATCTCGATCGTGACCGTGATCGGCGGACTGGTCGCGATGGGCGGCTTGCCGATCGCCCAGTACCCGGACATCGTCCCGCCCGAGATCAAGGTCGACGCGACCTACACCGGTGCCGATGCCGTCACGATCGAGCAAAGCGTCGCGACGCCGATCGAGCAGCAGGTCAATGGCGTCGACTACATGATCTACCTGCGTTCGGTCAACTCGAACGACGGAACCATGTCGCTGCGCGTCTCCTTCGAGGTGGAGACCAACATCGACATGGACAACGTGCTGGTGCAAAACCGCGTCAACCAGGCCGACCCGAGCCTTCCGAGCGACGTGCGCAATTACGGCGTCACGGTCAAGAAGTCGACCTCGAATCCGCTGATGATCTTCTCCCTCTACTCGCCAAACGGGAGCTACAACGACAGCTTCCTCGGAAACTACGCGAACATCAACGTGATCGATGCGCTGAAGCGCGTGCCGGGCGTGGGCGACGTCCTGCTCTTCGGCACCAGCGACTACGCGATGCGGATCTGGGTGAAGCCCGACCAGCTCGCGAGCTTCGGCCTCACCGTGCCGGATCTCGTCGACGCGATCCAGATGCAGAACGCGGTGAACCCGTCGGGCAAGGTCGGCGGCGAGCCGGCGCCTGTGGGCCAGGAGTTCACCTGGAGCGTGCGCGCGCAGGGACGCCTCGTGACCGCCGAGGAATTCGGCGACGTGGTGGTTCGCTCGGATCCCTCCGGAGCGCAGATCCGCTTGAAGGACGTGGCGCGGATCGAGCTCGGCAGCCTGAACTACAACCAGCGCGGCCGTCTGAACGGAAAGCCGGCTGCGCTCATCATGACCTACCAGATTCCGGGCTCGAATGCGCTCGAGGTCGCCTCCGGTCTCAAGCGCACGATGGAAGAGGCCGCGGTGCGCTTCCCCCAGGACCTCACCTATGCCACCTCGCTCGACACCACGCTCGTGGTCACCGAGGGCATCGTGGAGATCGAGCACACGCTGGTCGAGGCGATGGTGCTGGTGATCCTGGTCGTCTTCATCTTCCTGCAGAGCTGGCGGGCGACGCTGATCCCGTTGCTGACCGTGCCGGTGTCGCTGGTCGGCGCCTTCGCGCTCTTCCCCCTGCTCGGCTTCTCGATCAACACGCTCTCGCTCTTCGGCCTGGTGCTCGCGATCGGCCTCGTGGTCGACGACGCGATCGTCGTCGTCGAGGCGGTGCAACACCACATCGAGCACGGTATGTCGCCGCGCGACGCCACCGTGAAGGCGATGCAGGAGGTCGCGGGCCCGGTCGTGGCGATCGCGCTCGTGCTCTCGGCGGTGTTCATCCCGGTGGCCTTCGTGCCCGGCATCACCGGGCGCATGTACCAGCAATTCGCGCTGACGATCGCGGTCTCCGTGATCATCTCGGCGGTGAATGCGTTGACGCTGTCACCAGCCCTGGCGGCGCTGCTGCTGCGCCCAAGCAGCGGTGCCAGTGGCCTGATCGCGCGCTTCTTCGCCGCCTTCAACCGCGGTTTCGAGCGCGCGACCGAGCGCTATGTCGCCGGTACCAGCGTCGCCGTGCGACGCAGCGCAGTGACGGTACTGGCTCTCGTGGGTCTGACGGCGGTCGCGGGGCTGCTCGGCTCCGCACTGCCCGCGGGCTTCGTGCCCGACGAGGACCAGGGCTACATCTTCGTCAACGTGCAGCTGCCGGACGCGGCATCGATGGAGCGCACCGACGCCGTCTGCAAGCAGGTCGAGGCCATTCTCGAGAAGACTCCGGGCGTGGGCGACTACAACACCGTCGCCGGCTTCAGCCTGATCGCGCAGAGCTCCGCGACCTACAACGCCTTCTTCTTCGTCTCGCTCGACCCCTGGCACGAGCGGAACGAGCCCGAGACCCAGTTCAGGGGGATCGTGCAGGCGCTCAATCAGCAGTTCGCCGCGATTCCGTCGGCGCAGGTCTTCGCCTTCCTGCCGCCGCCGATCCAGGGCATCGGCACCGGCGGCGGCTTCTCGCTGATGCTGCAGGACCGCAGCGGCGGGTCGGTCGACTTCCTCGCGCAAAACGTCCAGTCCTTCATGGAGGCGGCCCGAGAGCGCCCCGAGCTCGGCTCGATGTTCACCCCCTTCCGCGCGTCGGTTCCGCAGATCTTCGCCGATGTGGACCGCGACAAGGCGCTGAAGCAGGGCGTGGACCTGCGCAGCGTCTACACGACGCTCCAGTCGTTCATGGGCGGCGCCTACGTGAACGACTTCAACCGCTTCGGTAGGCAGTGGAAGGTCTTCCTGCAGGCCGAGCCGCAGTATCGCCGGCGCGCCGAAGACATCGGCGCCTTCTACGTGCGCAACGACGACGGCGACATGGTCCCGCTCTCGACACTGGTCGCAACCGAGAACGTGCGGGGCCCTGAATTCACCACGCGCTTCAACCTCTACCGCGCGGCCGAGATCACGGGCGCGCCAGCGCCCGGCTACAGCTCGGGCGAGGCGCTCGACGCGCTCGAGCAGGTTGCCGCCGAAGTGCTGCCGCCGGAGATGGGCTACGCGTGGAACGCGATGTCGTATCAGGAAAGGCGCGCGGCCGGCGGCACGGCGGTGTTCGCGCTCGCGGTGCTGATGGTGTTCCTGATCCTCGCCGCACAGTACGAGAGCTGGTCGCTGCCGTTCAGCGTGCTGCTCGGCACGCCGCTCGCGGTGTTGGGCGCGTTCCTCGGTCTCTCGATGCGCGGATTCGAGCTCAACGTCTTCGGCCAGATCGGCCTCGTGATGCTGATCGGCCTCGCGGCGAAGAACGCGATCCTGATCGTCGAATTCGCGAAGCTCGAGCTCGAGAACGGCAAGCCGATCGTCGAGGCTGCGCTCGCGGGGGCGCGCCTGCGCCTGCGGCCGATCCTGATGACCTCGTTCGCGTTCATCCTCGGCTGCGTGCCGCTGTGGCTCGCGAGCGGCGCGGGCGCGGTCTCGCGCCAGCAGCTCGGCACGGTCGTGATCATGGGCATGCTGATCGCGACGATGCTCGGGATCTTCCTTGTGCCGGTGCTATTCGTGCTCGTCGAGAAGCTCGTGCACCGCGGCGAGCGACACGCGGCGACGGCGGCGGTTCCATCGGCGGTGGCGGGGGGCCGCGAGTGACCGGGCGTGCGCGGCGATCGATCGCGTGCGCGGTCGCCGTGCTGGCGCTGCCCGGCTGTGCGATCGGGCCCGACTATCGGCGCCCCGAGCTGCCCACCCCCGACACGTTCCGGAGTCAGACGCTCGCGGAGGCGGCGTCGCTCGCGGACCTGCCCTGGTGGGAGGTGTTCGACGACGAGGCGCTCGGAGCGCTGATCCGCGAGGCGCTCGAGTACAACCTCGACCTGCGCGAGGCCGTCGCGCGAGTCGAGCGCGCGCGCTACGTGGCCGCCGTCGCGCGCAGCGAGTTCTTCCCCGAGATCGGCTACGAGGGCGACGCCTCGCTCGGAGACGACACGACGCTCGGCACTCTCTCGCCGAATACCGGCACCGAGGACGCGTACCTCGCGATCGTGAATGCGGTCTGGGAGATCGACGTCTGGGGGCGCATCCGCCGCTCGAGCGAGGCCGCGCGCGCCGATCTGCTCGCGAGCGATGCGTTCCGGCGCGGCGTCGTGCTCTCGCTCGTCGCAGGCGTCGCGCAGGCGTACTTCGAGCTGCGAGAGCTCGACCTCGAGCTCGAGATCGCGCGCGCCACGGTCGAGAGCTTCCAGGAGACCCTCGACATCTTCGAGCGGCAGTATCGCGGCGGCGTCGCCTCGCGCCTCGACGCGCTGCGCGCGGAGGCCGCGCTCGCGCAGACGGCCGCGACCATCCCGGATCTCGAGCGGCTGATCTTCGCCAAGGAGAGTGAGCTGTCGGTGCTCGCGGGGCGCCCGCCCGGCGACGTGGCGCGCGGCGCGACCCTGCTCGAGCAATCGATGCCTCCCGAGGTGCCCGCGGGTGTTCCCTCGGATCTCCTCGCGCGGCGCCCCGATCTCATCGCCGTGGAGCAGAATCTCGTCGCCGAGAACGCACTCGTGGGCGTCGCGCTCTCCGAGTTCTTCCCGCGCGTCGGGCTCACGGCGTTCGCGGGCAGCGCGAGCTCGGAGCTCTCGGATCTGCTGACGTCGGGAACGGGTCTTTGGTCTCTCGTGGGCTCCGCGGTCGGGCGCGCGTTCACCTTCGGGCGCAACCTCTACACCTACCGCGCGCAGCGCGCGGTGGTCGAGGCGGCGGTGGCGCGCTACGAGCAGGTGCTGCTGGTCGCACTGGGAGAGGTCGCGGACTCGCTCGTCGCGCGCGAGAAGCTCGCCGACGTGCGCGCCGAGCAGGAGCGCGCGGTCGCCGCGCTGCGCGAATCGCTGCGCATCGCGCGCACGCGCTACCTCGGCGGGCTCGCGAGCTACCTCGAGGTGCTCGACGCGCAGCAGCAGCTGTTCCCCGCGGAGAACGACCTCGCGCGCACGCGGCGCGATCAGTTGCTCGCGATCGTCGCGCTCTACCGCACGCTCGGCGGCGGCTGGTCGCAGCAGCCGCCCGCGCCCGCGGTACCATTGCCGTTTGCTCCCTAGATGCCAGAAATGGAGGCCGACATGACCGAAGCCGACAAGAAGCGAGGCGAGGATGCGACGAGGGCCGCCGCGACGCCGGCACCCGACGCCGGGAAGAAGGCGGCCGCGAGCGAGAAAGGCGATTCCGCGACCGGAAGGTTCGCGTTTCTCGACCCGCTCGCGCGACTGTTTCGGGGGCGCGAGGAGCCCGCAAAGGGATCGTCCCCGCAGCAGCAGGCGAGCCAGCTCGATGCGATGTTCGCGAGCTTCGATAGCGCCGTTGAGGGCCTCGAGAAGAAGATCGCGGAGGCGCGCAGCGCGAGCGCATCCGCCGCGCGCGGCGCGGGTGCGGGCGAAGCCAGCGCGGAGCAGCGCGCCGCGGCGAGCCAGCACCGCATGGAGCAGGCGCACCAGGCGATGCTCGAGGACGTCGAGAAGATGCACGCGCGGCTCGGAACCGAGCTCTCGGGCGCGAACCTCGTCGAGCTCGCCACCGAGCTACAAGCGATGCACGCCGACGTGGCGGCGGGCAAGGACTCGCACAGCCTGCTGCCGCGCATGCGCTACACGATCATGGATCGCGTCGTCAAGGAGACCGGCGAGCTCGCCGTCACGCGGCTCCTCGAGCGGCTGCAGCGCGAGAAGATGAGCTGGCCCGATCCGACCTGCTATCGGCCGTCCGCGACGCCCGAGGAGATCGAGCGCTCGCAGCGGCGGCGCCTCGCGGAGATCCGCGAGGCGTTCCTCGGACAGGACCTCGAGCGAACCGCGGAGCGCGTGGTCGGCATCGTGCGCGGCTGGAAGTCCGATTACCCCGACCGCGGCTCGCCGCTCTGGGAGGACTGCGTGCTGCAGTGCGTCGCCGCCGGGATCCGCGGCCAGCTCGTGAAGCAGGCGGTCGATCAGCTGCGGCAGGACCGCGAGCTGATCCTGCAGCACGCGCAGGCATCGATCGGCAAGGAGCTCGGCGCGATCCAGAGCGCGCTCGAGGGCGGCGTGCACTCGCTCGAGCAGGCGAACCGCGCGGTCGCGGGCTCCCTCGGTGTGCTCGACCAGATCGTTCCCGAGATCGCCTGGAAGCACGTTCAGGCCCAGCTCGCCGGCGCCGCGAGCGGCGCGCCTGCGCCGAGCGGGCAATCGGAGCGCGAGCGAGCCTGATTCCGACGCGGAGCGGAGCGCTTCGTTCGCGCGACGCGCACTCGCAGGAGCTGCGGCGGGCGCTCAGCTGCCGTGAGACGACGTGAGCCTCTGGAGCACCTGGTCGACGGTGAAGCTCGCCGCCTTCTGGCGCGGCGGATACTCTTTGAAGGTCGCGAGGAACTTCGCGACGAAATCCTGCGCGGGTACGAGCAGGAACACGTGATCCATGTACCAGTCCCAGTACGTGTTGGATGTTATTGCGGCGCGCTCGTACGGATCGGTCTTCAAATTGAAGAGGTACGGCAGCCGCAGATTCTCGAACTCGCGCTGCCAGATCCGCAGCGTCCCCGCCTCGTCCTGGACCTTGAAGTGCATCTTCCAGTTCCCATAGCGGAGCCCGAGTAGGTCGCCGTCATCGGAGAAGTAGAAGAACTCCTCGCGCGGGCCCTCCTTCACCTCGCCCGTGAGATATGGCAGCAGGTTGTACCCATCGAGGTGCACCTTGAATTTCTTGCCGGCCGCGCGATGGCCGTCGAGCAGCTTCTCCTTGACGTCGGGCTCGCCTGCTACCGCGAGGAGGGTCGGCGCCCAGTCGAGGTTCGACACGATCTCGTTCGAGATCGATCCCGCCTCGATCTTGCCGGGCCAGCGCACCATGAACGGAACGCGGTATGCGCCTTCCCAGCCGGTATTCTTCTCGCTCCGAAACGGGGTCATCGCCGCGTCGGGCCACGAATTCATGTGCGGCCCATTGTCGGTCCCATAGATCACGATCGTGTTCCCGGCGATGCCGAGCTCGTCGATCTTGTCGAGGATCGAGCCCACGTTCTCGTCGTGATCGATCATCGTATCGTGGTACGGAGACTGGAACTCGCCCGCCTGACCGACGCTCGCGGCCTTGGTGTGCGTTCGAAGGTGCATGTGGGTGAAGTTCACCCACATGAACACGGGCTTCCCCTCCTTCACCTTCCGCTGCAGGAATTCCTGCGCGCGACTGGCGATGTCGTCGTCGATCGTGAGCATGCGCTGCTTCGTGAGCGGCCCCGTGTCCTTGCACGCCTGTCTTCCCACCACGCCAAAGCGCGGATCGTCGCTGCGATCGAAGGTCTCGGTCGCTTTGCAGTCCAACACGCCGCGCGGTCCGTATCGCGCTCGGAACTCGGGATTCTTCGGATAATCGGGAAGCTCGGGCTCCTCTTCGGCGTTCAGGTGGTAGAGATTTCCGTAGAACTCGTCGAAGCCATGCACCGTCGGCAGGAACTCGTTGCGATCCCCGAGGTGGTTCTTGCCGAACTGACCGGTCGCGTAGCCGTGGTTCTTGAGCAGCTCCGCGATCGTCGGGTCTCCCGACTGCAAGCCCTGCGAGGCGCCCGGCAGGCCGACCTTGCTGAGGCCGGTGCGGAACACGCTCTGTCCGGTGATGAACGCCGAGCGGCCCGCGGTGCAGCTCTGCTCCGCATAGTAGTCGGTGAACTTCATGCCCTCTCGCGCGATTCGATCGATGTTCGGCGTCTGGTAGCCCATCAAGCCGTGCGAGTACGTGCTGAGGTTGCTCTGTCCGATGTCGTCGCCCCAGATCACGACGATGTGCGGCTTGTCGGCAGCGGCCGCGATCGCCGCGGGAATCGAGATCGTCACGACACAAGCGAGATACAGAGGCAAGCGCTTCGCCCGAGCGCACGCGCGGGCGAGGCCGCGCAGCTGCGTCTTCGTCGGCATGATTTCAGGTCTCCCAACGTTCGCGAACGCAATTCAAGATTGCGGACGGCGCCCTTATACCATCATTTTCGCGCGACGACGAGAAACTTTTCCGGGTCGAATCACCTACGACGATGCCAAGGCTTGCGGCGGCGACGCGCGGCGCGCTACTTCGCGCCGAGCACCCGCGCTGCGCGCGCGTAGTCCTTGGGCTTCACCCAGAGGATCATCCCGTAGCGGCGCCGGCCCGCCGTCACCGCGTCGGCTGCGGTGACATTGATCTGCGCCTTCGCGAGCTTCTCGAGCTGGCGATGACAGGCGCCGGGCTGATCGCTGCCTTGCACGAGGAACGCCTGCTTGGTCCGGCTCAGCCGCCAGCCGTGCTGGCGCGCCACGCGCCGCACGGCCGCGATGTCGTCCGTCGCGAAATCGAGCTGCGCCTTGCCGCCTCCGATCGGAAAGCCGCTGAACGCGAGCAGATCGACGCGCGCATCCCGCAGCTTCGAGAGCAGCGCGGCAGCCTGCCCGGCGCGCGCGCCCACCTTCGCGTAGCAGTAGTTGATCTTCCGGACGCGATCCGCCATCGCACACCTCCTTTGCTCCGCCCTTCGGCGGTGGCTATTACACGGCTTCGGGTAACACGCAGGTCGCGAGCATCACGTCGTTGATGTCGCGGTGCTCCTCCCAGCTGCGATCCTTGCGCCGCGATGGGTCGAGCCAGTAGGACTCGATCGCGGGCGCGAGCGCGCGATAGTGGCTGAGCGAATCGAGGCGGACCCGCACGCCGCTCGGGAAGCGGCTGGGTGTGAGCTTCGCCTCGCGCTCGATGCGCCCGAGCGCCTCGAGCCCGATCGCGAGGCCGAGCTCGCGAAACGCGAGACGCTGCGAGGCGGGCCGGTGCAGCTCGGCCTGACGCGAGTAGCGCGAGAGGCCCTCGAGCGCGGCGGCGAGCAGCGCGTCGAGCAGCTCGCAGCAGCCCGGCGCGCTCGCGCCGAGACGCTGCGCGATGCGACACGCATTGGTGAGCAGGCCGCCGAGCCCCAGCGGATCCGCGGTCGCGAAGTCGCGACCCTCGATCATGTCCGCGAAGTCGGCGACCGCATCCTCCAGGCTCGGCAGGTCGGGCGCTCCGCCCAGCTCGGCGGCGGTCGCGCGCAGCTCGAGACATACGATCAGCCCCTCGAGCGGATCGTGCTGCCCCATCGACGGCACGAGCGGGCGCGAGAGGTCGATGCTCATCTTCCAGAACATGCGGCGCCCGCGCCCGGCGGTCCCGGTCGCAAAGCGGCGGTGCGCGACGTCCGCGAGCTCGCGCGCCCACTGGTTGAAGCGCGCCTCGCGCGTGACGCGGGCGACCCGGTCGAGCGCGCGCATCCACTGCGTCAGGTAATGGAAGTACTGGCCGTCGCGCTCCCACTCGAGGCGCTCGTCGAAGGCGGCGCCGGGCGGCCGCTCGGGCAGCGGCTTGCCGATACGCAGGCCGCCGCGCGTCGGGTGCAGCGCGCCCTCGCGCTCGTCGAGCCCGCTGAGCCAGCCGCGGCGCACATCGTCGTCGCGATGCCGACCGAGCACGCGATGCACCTGCTCGACGAGGTCGAGCGCGAGCTTGCGGTAGCTCGCGTCGCCGGTCTCGCGCGCGAGTGCCAGGAAATTGCAAACCGCAAACGCATCGGTCCAGAGGTAGCGACGGGGCGGGCGATCCGAGACCAGACCCGTGCGCGCCGCGAAATCGAGCATCAGCGAAGCCGCCTGCTCGAGCGCCGCAGCCGTCACGTCTGCGCCGCGAGCGGGTGCGTGCGCGGCAGCGCGTGCGCGTCCGAGGCGAGCACGGGATGCACGGCGCGCGTCTCGTCGATCCACACGTACTCGTCGAACTGGTGCGGCAGGCTCGCGTGGAAATAGTGGCTCTGCAGCTCGCTGTCGGGCCGGTACACCACGCCGATCGCGCGCTCGAGCCGCGGCGCCTCGAGCTCGTAGCGCAGCTCGGCGCGCCTCGGCTCGCGCAGGTGCAGGAAGAACGCGCGCACCGCGGCGTCGTGACACAGCCGCTCGTAGCTGTCGCGGTGCGACGGGCGGAGCTGCATCACGCGCATCGGTCCGTCCCACTCATCGGCCGCCGCGACGCTGCCGCGGTCGGTGCCGAAGCCGATCAGGAACGCGGACGCGCCGAACTTCGCGCGGCACAGCTGCCCGAGGTTGAGCTGCCCGCGCAGTCCCATCTCGGTCGCCGCCGCGTCGCCGAGGTGCGAGTTGTGGGCCCAGATCACGGCCTTCGATCCCGCACCGTGGAACGCGAGCAGCGACTCGAGCGTGTCGAACATGTGCTGGTCGCGCAGGTTCCACGATTCGTTCGACCCGTAGTACATCGCGCGGTAGTAGCGCTCCGCATCCGCGACGAGCCGCGCGTTCTGGACCGCATCGAGCGCGGCCTCTCCGTCGCGCTCGGCGTACTCGAGACGCCGCGCAGCGAGGTCGCGCAGCATCGCGACCGCCTCGCGCTCGCACACGCGGTATCCGCCCGAGATCGCCGCGCGGCCGTACGCGGCGGGGTCGGCCTCCCAGGGCGTGAGGCAGCCGTAGCGCTCGCGCGCGACGCGCGCCGCTCCCGGGTCGACGCGATCGAGATACTGCAGCACCGCCTGGATCGACGTGAACAGGCTGTAGAGGTCCAGGCCGTAGACACACGCCGCAGGGCGATCGCCGCGCGTCTTCGCGTTGTGCTCGCGCAGCCAGTCGACGAATGCGAGCGTCTCGTGGTTGCGCCACATCCAGATCGGGAAGCGCTGGAACGGGCGCAGCCAGCCGCTCGCGTCCGAGCCGAGCGGCCGGCCCTGCACCCACTGATTGAGCACGGCGACGTCGGGCCAGTCCGCCTCGATCGCGACCAGCTGGAAGCCGCGCGAAGCGATCAGCTGCTTGGTGATCTCGGCGCGCAGCCGGTAGAACTCCGAGGTGCCGTGGCTCGCCTCGCCGATCAGCACCAGGCGCGCATCCGCGATGCGCGCGAGCAGCGGGCCGAGATCCTGACTCTCGAGGTCGTCGATCGCGACCGCCTGCTCGCGGATCAGCCGCGCCACGCTCGTCGGGCGGCTCGCGCCGCGCGGCGCGCGGCCGTCCCACTCTTCGCGCTCCGCCCAGCCCTGCTCGCCGATCAGCGGCACGAAGCGCACGTCGCCGAGATCCTCGCTCGCGAAGCTGCCGTCGCGCTCGCGCGTGATGCGCACGAGCTTCTGCAGCTCGCGGCCCTCGCCGACGGGCATCACGAGCCGGCCTCCCGGCTCGAGCTGCTCGAGCAGCGCCGGGGGAACGCCGGGGCCGCCCGCAGCGACTGCGATCGCGTCGTAGGGCGCGTGCTCGGGCCAGCCGAGCGAGCCGTCGCCGCAGCGAACCGACACGTTGTCGAAGCCGAGCTCCGCGAGGCGCTGCGCGGCGAGCTTCGCGAGCTCCTCGTGACGCTCTAAGGTGTAGACGCTGCGCGCGATGCGGCCGAGGATCGCCGCCGCATAGCCCGAGCCCGTGCCGATCTCGAGCACGCGATCGCCCGCGCGCAGCCCGAGCGCGGCCGTCATCAGCGCCACGATGTAGGGCTGCGAGATCGTCTGGCCCTTCTCGATCGGGAGCGGCGAATCTTGATAGGCGAACTCGCGCAGCTCGGGCGGCAGGAATGCCTCGCGCGGGACGCTGCGGAACGCGTCGAGCACGGCTTGATCCCGGATGCCGCGCGCGGCGATCTGCACGCGAACCATGCGCTCGCGATCCCGGGCGGTATCCATCAGCCGGCTCCCATTTCGTTCGCCCGCGTCATGTTCACGCGCGCCACGCTCGCGCGCGTCACGCTCGCGCGCGCCACGTTCGCGCGCGTCACATTCGCGCGCGTCACGCTCGCGCGCGTCACGTTCGCGAGCGCCACGCTCGCGCGACGCATCTGCGCTCGGCTGCTGCAACCGACGTGCCGGCGACCTCGCGCCCTGCGCACGCCGCGCAGCCGCGCACGCGCGCGGGCTCGCGCGGCCAGGGGTGTCGCGCCCCAGCCCTGGCGAAAGTCTCCCCACTGCTGCCGCGCGATACGGCGCGAGCCGCTCGCCTCGCCACGCGGCGCCCCAATCGGGAGCGCGTTTGCCCGCGTCGTCACGCGGCGTCCCGCTCGGGCGCTCGCGCTGCGCACGAGCGGCGGCAGCCGAGCGCGAGATACGCCACGGCGAGGATTGCAACGTGGACCAGCGCCGAGATCGCCGAGCGCGACTGCAGCCAGCCCGCCTCGATCAACGCGACGCTGCCGAACGCCGAGGCCGCGATCGCGAGCGCGCCGCGCACCGGCGAGACGAGCCGAACGCGCGCGAGCCCGAGCACGCGCAGCGCGAGGTAGGCGGTCGCGCCGACCAGCGTCGCGCGCGCGAAGTTCACCTCGGGATGCAACACGCGGTAGAGCTGGTCGATCAGCGCGAGCAGGGCGGTGAGCAGCAGGATTGCGAGGGTGCTCTGGCGCATGCGGCGCTCCAGCTCCCGCCCCCCGGCCGCAGCATGATACAACGCCCTGGCGGCGCGATCAGCGCGTGGGCACCGCGCCCGTCGCGAGCTCGCCGGAGCGAGCGGGAGCATCAATCCGCACGGTGAGATGGGATCATCAGCTCGCCGGAGCGAGCCGGAGCATCAATCCGCACGGTGAGATGGGATCATCAGCTCGCCGAGCAGCCGGAACTCGTCGGCGCGCGGCGAGGTCGGGCGCCACGCGAGGCCGATCGTGCGGTAGGGCGCGGGATCGCGAAACGCGACCACGGCGAGGTTCGCGGCCCTTGCCTCGACGGCGACCGCCAGGCTCGGCAGCAGCGTCACGCCCGATCCGGCCGCGACCATCTGCACGAGCGTCGGAAGGCTGCTCGCGCGGAAATTGGCGGCTTCCTCGACACCGGCCTGGTCGCAGACCGCGAGCGCCTGGTCGCGCAGACAGTGGCCATCTTCGAGCAGCAGGATCGACTCTCCGGCGAGATCGGAATCCGCGAGCCGCTTGCGCGCCGCCAGCGGGTGCGAGGCGGGCATCGCGACCGCGAACTCGTCGCGAAACAGCGCGCTCGATTCCACCCCGGCGAGCCGCGCCTCGAGCGCGAGCAGCAGCAGATCGAGCTCCCCGCGCAGCAGCAGCGCGACGAGCTCCGCGGTCTGGCCCTCGCGCAGCTCGACGCGCAGCGCGGGATATCGCTCGCGCACGCGAGGCAGCAGCTGCGGCAGCAGATAGGGGGCGATGGTCGGAATCACACCGAGCCGCAGCCGCCCCGTGAGCGGGGCACTGAGCACGCGCGCCGCCTCCACGAGGTGCGCCGCGCCCGCGAGCAGCTCGCGCGCGCGTTGTACGATCTGCTCGCCCTCGGCGGTGATCAGCACGCGACGGCGATTGCGCTCGAACAGCCGCAGCCCGAGCAGCCCCTCGAGCTGCTGGATCTGGGCGCTCAGACCCGGCTGCGAGACGTGGCACGCGCGTGCGGCCGCGTGGAAGCTGCCGCGGTCGGCGACCGCGACGAGGTATTCGAGCTGGCGCAGGGTCGGCTGCATAGCAAATTAAGTTATCACAGAGAGACTTTTAATCAATTTGACTTATCAGAAGCGAGAACCGATGCTGGCCTCGAGGCGCGCCAAGCGCCACCCGGGAGGGCAGACGATGGCAGACAAGCTCCGGACCGAGAGCGGCGCTCCGGTCGCCGACAACCAGCACTCGCAGACCGCCGGCCCGCGCGGGCCGGTGCTGCTGCAGGACCAGCACTTGCTCGAGAAGCTCGCGCGCTTCAACCGCGAGCGGATTCCCGAGCGCGTGGTCCACGCGGTGGGCGCGGGCGCCTACGGCTACTTCGAGGTCACACACCCGGACGCCGCCCGGTTCACCCGCGCGCAGCTGTTCGCGCGGCGCGGCAAGCGAACCGAGGTGTTCGCGCGCTTCTCGACCGTCGCGGGCTCGAAGGGTGCGCCGGACGCGGTGCGCGATCCGCGGGGCTTCGCGCTCAAGTTCTACACCGAGGAGGGTAACTGGGATCTCGCGGGCAACAACACGCCGATCTTCTTCATCCGCGACCCGCTCAAGTTTCCGGACTTCATCCACAGCCAGAAGTACGACCCGCACACCAACCAGCAGGAGCCCGACAACGTCTGGGACTTCTTCTCGCTGAGCCCTGAGGCGACCCACCAGTTCACCTGGCTGTTCGGCGACCGCGGCATCCCCGCGAGCTACCGCCACATGAACGGCTATGGATCGCACACCTTCCAGTGGGTCAACGCCGCGCGCGAGCGCTGCTGGGTCAAGTTCCACTTCAAGACCGACCAGGGCATCCGCTGCCTCACGACGGAGCAGGCCGCGCGGGTCGCGGGTGAGAACCCGCAGGCGCACCAGCTCGACCTGCTGCGGGCGATCGAGCGCGGCGAATTCCCGTCGTGGACGCTCAAGGTGCAGCTGATGCCCGAGGGCGACGCGCAGCGCTACCGCTTCAATCCCTTCGATGTCACGAAAGTGTGGCCGCACGCCGACTACCCGCTGATCGAGATCGGCCGGCTCGTGCTCGACCGCAACCCCGACAGCTACTTCGCCGAAGTCGAGCAGGCCGCGTTCGACCCCGGGCACTTCGTCCCGGGCATCGGCCCCTCGCCGGACAAGATGCTGCAGGGTCGCCTGTTCGCGTACGGCGATGCGCACCGCTATCGGCTCGGCGTGAACCACACGCGGCTGCCCGTGAACTCGCCGAAGGCAGTGCCCGGCGGCGCAGCCAACTACGGGCGCGACGGCGCGATGCGCTTCGACGCGAACGGCGGCCGCGCGAAGAACTACGAGCCGAACAGCTTCGACGGCCCGCGACAAACCGACGAGGCGCTCTACAATGGGCTCGAGGCTTCGGGCTCGTCGGGCAGCACGCGCTGGGAGCGCCACGCCGAGGACGACGACTTCGTGCAGGCGGGAAACCTCTACCGCCTGATGTCGTCGGACGAGAAGCAGCGGCTCGTGGCGAACATCGCGGACGGCCTGTCACGGGTGAGCCGGGACGACATCATCGAGCGCTCGATCGAGCACTTCCGCGCCGCTCATCCCGATTACGGTGCGCGCGTCGAGGCGGAGGTGAAGGCGCGCAGAGCGCGATGAACGGAAGGAGAGAGCCATGCACAACAAGGACGTGATCGACGCGCTGAGCCGGCTGCTCGCGGACAGCTACACGCTCTACCTCAAGACCCACAACTACCATTGGAACGTGACCGGACCGATGTTCAACACGCTGCACACGATGTTCGAGACCGAGTACAGCGAGCTCGCGCTCGCGGTCGACGAGATCGCCGAGCGCATCCGCGCGGTCGGAGCGCGCGCGCCCGGCAGCTATCGCGAGTTCTCCGAGCTCGCTTCGGTGCGCGACGATTCGAACACGGCGGACGCGAAGCAGATGATCGCGAACCTCGTCGCGGACCAGGAGAAGGTCGCGAACGCAGCGCGCCGCGTGATCGCCGCCGCGGAATCGGCCGGTGACCAGGCCAGCGCCGACCTCGGCGTGCGGCGAATCGAGGTGCACGAGAAGAACGCCTGGATGCTGCGGAGCCACCTCGAGTAGCACGACCCCGGCGCGCGCGGGTCTACTGGCTCCGGATCTCCCGCTCGGGACGTCGCGCTCAGGATTCGCGGCCCAGGATTCCCGGGCTCAGGATTCCCGGGCTCAGGATTCCCAGAAGGGGCGAACCGCGCCGAAGCGCTGCCAGCAGCGGCTGAGCTTCTGCTCCGAGCGCGCGGCGAGCTGCGCGGTCCAGCCCTCGATCACGCAGGCACCGCGCTCGAGGTCGGATCGCGACGCGGCGTCGGCGCGCTCGGCGATCTCCCGCGCGAGACGCCGCGCGGTTTCGACGTCGTTGAGGCCGCCGAGCACCTCCTGCAGCCGCTCCATCTCGCGCAAGAAACGCCGGCTGCGCTTCTTCGGGTAGAGGGTCGCAAAGGACTCGGCCACGTAGCGGAGCTTCTTCAGCTCGATGCGCAGCGCGTGCCGGTCCGCGATCGAGCCGCTCGCGGCGCGCTCGCCGAGCTCGCGAACCCTCGCGTGACCGCGCGCGAGCGCAGCCGCCGCGAGCTCGGAAACCGGCCGCGACAGGCGCTCGTGATACACGGTGCGCCCGATGCCTTCCGTCGAGAATCGCTGCAGCCACTGGCCGAGCGCGAGCATCAGCCGCGCGAAGCGCGCCGACGCGAGCGTCTCGCGCAGCTCGGCCTGCAGCTTGCTGCGCATCGAGGCCGCGTCGGCGGCGAGGCAGTCGAGCGGCTTGGGATCGGCGATGAAGCGCGCGGCCGGTACGAGCTGCTCCTCGACGAACACGTCCATGTCGCGCACGCGACCCGCCTCGATTCCGAGCCAGCGCAGCTCGCGGCGCAGACTCATCCACTCCTGCGCGGGGAGCACCTCCTTGAACGCGCCGAGCGCTGCACGCAGGCGGCGAACGCCGACGCGCAGCTGGTGCACGCCCTCGGGATCGACGCCGTCGCGCGCCGCCGCGATGTTGCCGACGATCTGCGCCGCGCAGCTGCTCGCGATGCGCGTCATGCCGTCGCCGAGATCGGTCTGCGGGTCGAGCTCGATCGCAGCGGCTCGCTGCGGGCTCGCGCGCTCCCCGGCATACAGCGCATAGCCGCGATCCGCCTTGCTGTCGCACTCGAAGCGCAGGCCGATCGCCGCATTGAGCTCGGCCGCGAGCTCGAACAGCCTCGCGGGGTCGCCGCGTTCGAGCTCGAGCTCGAGCTCGCAGATCGGCGCGACGGCGTCGCCCGCGCGAAGCTCGCCGACGTCGATCTCGAGCAGGCAGGTCGATGCGCCGAGCTGCAGGCGGCGTGTGGTGCGGCGCACGCGCGTCTCGAAGATCGCCACGAGCGGGCGCTTGCGGGTCCACTTCTGCAGCTGCTCGCGGACCTCGAGGTCGGGAATGGAGTCGAGATCGGGCGCGCCGAACGCGACGGGCGACTCGTACTCGGCGCGCGTCCAGAGGATCGGGCTCGCCTGCGTGTCGCGCTTGAGCGTCTGCAGCCAGCCCGTCCCGTCGTTTCGCACGCGCAGCGCGAAGCCGCGCCGCCGCAGCGCCAGCTTGTCGTTGTCGAAGTAGATCGAGCGCAGCTGCCGGCTCACGAGCGGCGCGACGGTGCGCGGCTGCAGCCAATCGCAGACCGCCAGCTCGGCGATCCGCTCGGGCGCGAGGCCGAAGCGCAGCTCGAGCTCGAGGTGGGGGGGCACCATCGCGCCATCATACCTCAGCGCGCAGGTCCTTCGGGCGGACGAAGTCGAGCAGCCGCCCGCCGCGCGAGAGCGCGCGCCAATCGTCGGTGTCGAAGTCGATTCGCGCACACGCGCCGGGGGAGAACTTCCGCGCCATCCGCTCACGCTGCTCGCGATCTCCGTCGACCGCGAGCGAGCACGCGAGCTCTTGAATTCCGGGGTTGTGGCCGATCATCAGCACGCTCGAGATGGAGGCCGCGACGCCCGAAAGCGTCTCGAGCAGCGCGTCCGGATCCCCGGGATAGAGCGCATCGTCGATCTGCTCGCGCGCGGCGGGCGCGAGCGCGAGCCGAACGCCGTCGAGCGTCTCGACGGTTCGCAGCGAGGGCGAGCAGAGCACGAGCTGCGGCGCGTTACCCCGCTCGAGGAGGTAGCGCGCCATCGCCAGCGCGGCGGCACGCCCCTCGGGGCGCAGCGGGCGCTCGCGGTCGGACGCACCCGGCGACGCGGGCTCCGCCTTGGCGTGGCGCAACAGCAGCAGCGTCTTCATCGCGTGCGCCTCCTGTGCGGCAAACCGCCCACCTGCGCGAAGCTGCTGGGAAAAGCCGCGTATCGCGCGTGTTCTCTAGCCGTTGCGTGCTACACTGCGCGTTTGCGTCGATCGGCGCCGGAACTCGATCCGAGTTCACGTTTCCGTGACGATATCGTCACAAATCAAGTGCGGCGCGTCGGGTACGATAGCGCGCCCGAGCCAGCGCGGGCTTCCGATGCGCGCGTCGAACTCCGAGTGGAGTCACCGCACGGATTCAGATGAGCACCCACGAATGAACGGCCGTGAGCTCCACCCGATGAGCAGCATCCACCCCATAGCAGCCGACACGCCCGGTCCGACGAGCGCTAGCGAGCCCAGCGCGGCCGCGGGCTCCGGCCCCGACCTGCCCCCGCTGCTCGATCGCGAGCTCTCGTGGCTCGAGTTCGTCGGAAGGGTGCTCGCGATCGCGGAAGACGCCTCGCTCCCGGTGCTCGAGCGCGTGAAGTTCCTCGCGATCTCGAGCCAGAATCTCGACCACTTCTTCCAGGTGCGCGTGCCGGGCCTCAAGGCCCAGGTCGCGGCGCGGCTGGCGCGCAATGCATCGGACGGGCCCAGCGCGGACCAGCCGCTGCGGGCGATCCGCCCGCGGGTGCTCGAGCTGATGCAGCGACAGGACGACCTGTTCCTGAAGGAGCTGCGGCCCGCGCTCGACCAGGCCGGCGTTTACCTGCGCAGCTGGGACGAGATGTCCGAAGCGGATCGCCAGACCGCGGTCGCGCTGTTCGAGGCGAAGATCTTCCCCGCGCTGACACCGCTTGCGGTCGATCCCGCGCATCCGTTTCCCTACATCTCGAATCTCTCGCTGAATCTCGCGCTGCTCGTCTGCCGGCCCGGCAGCGAATCGCCGCGCTTCGCGCGCGTCAAGGTGCCCGCGCTATTTCCGCGGCTCGTACCGCTCTCGGATCAGCAGTTCCTGCCCGTCGAGCAGCTGATCGAGCATCAGATCGAGCGGCTGTTCCCGGGAATGGAAATCATGTCGTGCGTGCCGTTCCGCGTCACCCGCGACGCCGACCTCGCGATCGAGGAGGAGGATGCCGAGGATCTGTTGATCGCGATCGAATCGGGTCTGCGCCGGCGCCAGCGCAGGAACGCCGCGACGCGGCTCGAGATGCCGGCGCGCGCACCCGAGCGGATCCGGGCGCTGCTCGCCGACGAGCTCGAGCTCGGCGATCGCGATCTGTTCCTCAGCCGCTCGATGCTCGACCTCGGCTCGCTCTGGGAGCTTCACCGGATCGCTCGACCCGATCTGAAGCAGGTGCCGATGTTGCCGTGTGCACCGCCGCGCCTCGCGCGGCGCTCGCGCGAAGCGGGCGCGGGGATCTTCGAGGCGCTTCGCGAGGGCGACGTGCTGCTCCACCACCCCTATGAGTCGTTCAGCGCATCGGTCGAGGCGTTCATGACCGAGGCCGCGCGCGACCCGCGCGTGCTCGCCATCAAGCACACCCTCTATCGCACCTCCGGCCCCGAGAGCCCGATCGTGCGCGCGCTGATCAACGCGGCCGAGGCGGGCAAGCAGGTCGTCACGCTCGTCGAGCTCAAGGCGCGCTTCGACGAGGAGGCGAACATCGAGTGGGCGCGCGCGCTCGAGGAGGCAGGCGTCCACGTCGTCTACGGCGTGGTGGGCCTCAAGGCGCACGGCAAGATCACGCTCGTCGTGCGCAACGAGCCGCAGGGCATCCGCCGCTACGCGCACGTCGGGACCGGCAACTACAATCCGCAGACCGCCCAGGCCTACGAAGACGTCGGGCTGCTCAGCTGCGACGAGCAGCTCTGCGCGGATCTGACCGACGTCTTCAACTACCTCACCGGCTACAGCCGCCAGCAGCGCTTCCGCAAGCTGCTGGTCGCGCCGATGACGCTGCGCGCGAAGCTGCTCGGAATGATCGAATCCGAGGGCGCGCAGCGCGACGGGCGGATCGTCATCAAGGCCAACAGCCTCGAGGATCCGGAGCTGATCCACGCGCTCTACCGCGCCTCGCAGGCCGGCGTGAAGATAGATCTCATCGTGCGCGGCGTGTGCGCGCTGCGGCCCGGCGTCAAGGGCGTGTCGGAGAACATCCGCGTGCGCTCGATCGTGGGGCGCTTCCTCGAGCACTCGCGCATCTTCCGCTTCGGCAGCGACGCGCGCGGTGCGCGCTACTTCATCGGGTCGGCGGATCTCATGACGCGCAACCTCGACGGCCGCTTGGAGGTCGTCGCGCCCGTCGAGGACGCGCTGCTCGTGGAGCGGCTGCAAGAGATCCTCGACGCCAACCTCGCCGACGACCGGCTCGCCTGGGAGCTCGAGCCCGACGGACGCTGGCGCCGCGTGCCGACCACCCGCGGCTTCGAGGTGCAGGAGCACCTGATCGAGCTCGCGCGACGCCGCAGCGGCGCCGACCCCACCCAGGCCTGATCCCCCGCTCATCCAACCCGGTCGGCACCTCGGGAAGCGGGCCGCGCGGGGCCTCCTCGACTCGCATCGGTGGGGCTATGATCCGCGCCGGCGGTTTCCTCCAGACCGCTCGCGGATTCGCGTATCGACCCAGGCGGCATCCTCCAGACCGCCAGCGAATCGGCGCATCGATCCAGTCAGTGAGCGGGACAGCGTGTCCTAGCGGGTGCGCGCGGCGATCTGCGGTCCGGTCGGAATCCGGAAAGCAGCCGCAGATTCGCCACGGAATCGACGCAGAGCGGCCGCACAGTTCGCGGAACGCGGATCTCTCGGAGGCCGGATGGCCGGATTGCAGCACGCGTGGGAGTACTCGAGCGCGGCGCGCAGCAAGGCGAAGCTGCGCGTGTCCGTGCTCGACCTCGGCAGCACCTCGTTCCACCTGCTCGTGTCGGATGCGAGCGCAGCGACGGGCCTGGAGCGGATCGTCCGGCAGCGCACCCACCTGCGGCTCGGCGCGTTCGTCGCGGGCGCGGGCTGGATCCCCGACGAGGCTTGTGATCGCGCGCTCGAGACGGTGGCCTCGCTCAAGCGGGCGAGCGACGCCTGCCGACCCGACCGCCTGATCGCGGTGGCAACCGCCGCCATGCGAGATGCCGAGAACGGCCCCGAGCTCGCCGCACGGATCGGCGAGGTGCTCGGAACACCGGTTCGCATGCTCAGCGGCGAACAGGAAGCGCGCCTGATCTTCGCCGCGTTCCGCCATCGCCTGCAGCTCGGCGGCGAGCACGCGCTCGGCGCCGATCTCGGCGGCGGCAGCCTCGAGCTCGCGCTCGGCAACGACTGCGACGTCTGCTGGGAGACGACGCTGCGGCTCGGCGTCACGATGCTGCACAGCGAGATCGTGAGCGGCGACCCGATCACGCCGCGCGAGCGCGAGCAGATCCGGCGGCGCGTCCGCGAGAATCTCGCGCCGCATCTCGCGCTGATCGCGGCGAGCGGCGCGCGCCGCTGCATCGCCTCGGGCGGCACGATGCGCGCGCTCACGCGGCTTCTCACCGAGGCGGACGATTCTGCCTATCGCTGGAGCACCGAAGGCCCCGCGATCCGCGTCAAGCGCCGCCAGCTCGAACGCCTGACGGAAGCGCTGCTCGAGTCGACCCACGACGAGCGGCTCGAGATGGCGGGCATCAAGCGCAGCCGCGCCGATCTGCTGCCCACGGGCGCGCTGATCCTGCTCGCGCTGCTCGAAGCCTGCGAGATCAAGGAGCTGGTCGCGTGCGACTGGGGGCTGCGCGAAGGCGTGGTGCTCGAATCCATCGGCCTCGCGAGCGCAGGCGCGCACTGACGCGACCGGCGCGCAGCTCGGAGCGCGCGCTGCTCAGGGCTACTTCCAGCGATCGTCGTCGGGCAGGAATGGTCTGAAGCGCTCGGCGACTTCCTCCGGCGTGACGATTCCCTTCTGCATCAATACCGTGAGCAGCTGCGTGAGCGCACTGAGGACGGCCTGCGACGACATCAGCGATGCGTCGCTCGGATTCGTTCCGAACTCGAAGTCGAGCCGCGCCTCCGGCGTGGCAGCGTGCGCCTTGAGCTCGAACATCAGCAGCTCGGGAACCTGCTGGACCTCGGGCCGGGTCGCGGTCGCTGCCGCGCCCGCGCCGCCACCCTCGTAGTGGCGCTTGAGCGCATCGTCGAGCTCGCTCGGCGCGGCGAGCACCGGCATCACGTTGTGGCCGACGTGGAAGCGCACGGCGTCGAGCGCCGCGAGATCCGCGGGATCCTGCATGGCGAGGTGCAGCAGCTTGCCGCGGCCCTCGTCCTTGACCACCAGCGGCAGGCAGCGGTGCTTGAGGGCGAGCTCCGCGGGCACGAGGTCGAGCACCTCCTGATCGACCCACTTGCCGCGCAGCCACGCGATCGGGAGCCGCAGCTGACGCGCGAGCGTGCGGATCAGCGCCTCCTCGTCGAGGAAGCCCATGCGCACGAGCGTCGCGCCGAGCGGGCGGCCGAACTGCCGCTGGTCGGCGAGCGCCGCACCGAGCTGTGTCTGGTCGATGGCCCCCGCCATCACGAGCAGCTCGCCGAGCTTCGGCCGTTCCGCCATCCCACCCCCCGCCGCGCCATCGGCAGACCGGGGCGGGGCCTTGACGCGCAGCTCGAATCGACGCTCAAGTGTGCCGGGATCGGGGCCGAAGGGCGATCGGAGCGCACGCAGATCAATGGGATAGAGCCTTGGATGTCGTACTCATCTCGTATCTGGTCGCCGTCGCCGTAAGCTTCGCGGTCGGCGCCCCCACACTCGTGCGCGCGTTGCGCGCGCGCGACACGCCGCTCGTGCTGCTCGGCGCGGCGGTGAGCTTCGACGCATTCGAATGGCTGGTGTGGACGCTCGCCTGCTACACGCCCGCGTACGAGACACCACTCGGTTTCGCGCTATCGGTGGCCTGCCGCCTCGGGATCATCGCCTCCGTTCTGTGTCTGATCCTCTTCACCCGGAGCGTGTTCCGGCCGCACAGCGCGGCCGCGCAGGCTTTCGCGCTGCTGATCGCCGGCGCGCTCGTGCTCTCCGTGGTGGGCAGCGGCGCGCTCGGAGACTGGGAGGGCGTGCGCAACGACCACGTCTGGGTCTGGCTCGAGCAGATCGCGCTGATGACGGGCTACGGCTGGACCTCGCTCGAAGCCGGGCGCGCCTATCGACTCACCAAGCGGCGCGCTCGCTACGGCCTCGGCGACGCGATGACCGCGCACCGCCAGCTGCTCTGGAGCATCTACGCGGGCATGTTCTTCCTCGCCGAGGGCGTCTACGTGATCACGCTCGCGTTCTACGGCATGCTGAGCGACCTCGACTCGCTCAATGCGGCGATCACGGTGTTCGCGCAGCTCGCGCTCGGCGCGGCGGTGTTTGCACCGCGCTGGTACGTGCGGCGGGTCTGCTCGGGGAGCGAGGCCGCGCGCACGGGGCAATAGCCCGATCGACGGATGAGGGATACGCTAGACGGCGACTCGCTCTGGCGAGCCCGAGGCACAGCGGCGCGCGAGAATCCGATGATCCGCTTCGCGACACAGATGCTCCGGGCGATCCGTCGCGCTGCGGGATTCGAGCGCGGCCCCGCCGAGCTCGCCGCGAAGCTCGAGGCGCTCGCGCAGCGCAACGCCGAGCTCGAGCGCGCGGTGCTCGCCCAGCAGAAGATCGCCGACGAGCTGCGGCGCCTCCAGGCGGATCTCTCGCGCGCGCAGCGCATGGCCAAGATCGGCAACTGGCGCTGGTCGGTGCCGCGGAACGCGCTGATCGAGGGCTCCGACGTCTACGCGGAGATCCACGGCGTCGCGCCCAGCGAGATCCACGCGCGGATGGATCGCCTGTTGGACGACGTCGTCCACCCGGAGGATCGCGAGCGCATCGAGCGCGCATTTCGCGAGGCGGACGCATCGGGAAGCGACTATCAGGCCGAGTACCGCATCGTGCGCCCGGACGGCGAGGTGCGACACGTGCGCGAGATCGGCGAGAACATCGCCGACGCATCGGGGCGGAT
>DASPGF010000200.1:0-2222 GCA_035620755.1 Myxococcota bacterium | reverse complement strand
TCTCGCGGCGATCTGCGCGCGGATGCGCTCGGCGGGCCCGCACGTGATCTCGCCGAGCGCGCGACGCCGCCAGCTCGAATGGGGTACAGTGCGCGCAACTGCGGAGCCTGGGGGTGGTCGGCCGAGCGCGCGTCGCGGCCGAGCCTGAGATAGACCCTTCGAACCTGAACTCGTTCGCACGAGCGTAGGAAACGGCTCTCCGCCATTCGGCGACCCTCCCCGCAAGAGTTCGCGCAGCCACGCCGGGCGCACGCCCGGCGAACGCAACCGCACGCCCGCCGGGCTGCCGTCGCAAGGGGGTGTCACACCATGGCGAATCACCGCGAGCCGTTCGCTTCCGATCCGCACGACCGGCTGCCGCCCGTCGGCGGCAACCCGTCGTCGCGACGCGAGGGCACCTCGCCGGGGAGCTTCGCGAACCGCAGCCAGATCGGGGGCGCGCTGAGCTTCAGCTCCCCCGACACGCCGGGCATGCCCCCCGCGTCGAGCCGGAGCGCGTGGGATTTCATGCCGCGGGATTGGAAGCGCCGCGAGGGGCGCTGGATCGCGCCGCCGGGCTTCGTGCCGCGCACGCAGCTCGAGCACGCGCGCCTCGGGCTCGTCACGCCGCAGATGCGCCGCGTCGCCGAGCGCGAGCCGCACCTGAGCGCCGAAGCGGTGCGCGATGAGGTGGCCGCGGGCCGCATGGTGATCCCCGCGAACGTCCATCACCTGGCCTGCGGCCTCGATCCGATGTGCATCGGACGCGCGAGCGCCACCAAGGTCAACGCGAACATGGGCGCGTCGCCCGTGAGCAGCGGAACCGAGCAGGAGATCGAGAAGCTGCGCTGGGCGCAGCGCTGGAAGGCCGACACCGTGATGGATCTCTCGACGGGCGGCGACCTCGACGCAACGCGCGAGGCGATCATTCGCAACGCGAGCGTGCCGATCGGGACGGTGCCGATCTACTCGATGATCATCGGCCGCCGGATCGAGGACCTCGACGCGAGCGCCGTGCTCGAGACCCTCGACCACCAGGCCAGGCAGGGCGTCGACTACTTCACGATCCACGCGGGCGTGCTGCGCGAGCACCTGCCGCTCGTGCGCGAGCGCTTGATCGGAATCGTGAGCCGCGGCGGCTCGCTGCTCGCGAAGTGGATGCTCCACCACGGCCGGCAGAACCTCATGTACGAGCTCTGGGACGAGATCTGCGCGGTGATGCGCCGCCACGACGTGACGTTCTCGATCGGCGACGGGCTGCGGCCCGGCGGCCTCGCGGATGCGACGGACGCGGCCCAGCTCGCCGAGCTGCGCACGCTCGGCGAGCTCACGCAGCGCGCCTGGGCGAACGGCTGCCAGGTGATGGTCGAGGGGCCCGGGCACGTGCCGTTCGACCAGATCGAGTACAACATGAAGCTGCAGCGCCGGCTCTGTCACGGCGCGCCGTTCTACGTGCTCGGCCCGCTCGTCACCGACATGTTCCCCGGCTACGACCACATCACGAGCTGCATCGGCGCCACCGCTGCCGCGTACCACGGCGCGTCGATGCTCTGCTACGTGACACCCAAGGAGCACCTCGGCCTGCCCAAGCGCGACGACGTGAAGCAGGCGTGCGTCGCCTACCGGATCGCCGCGCACGCGGCGGACGTCGCGCTCGGCATTCCCGGAGCGCGCGACCGCGACGACGAGCTCACCAAGGCGCGCGCGGCGTTGAACTGGGAGCGGCACTTCGAGCTCAGCTTCGACCCGGACCTCGCGCGCGCGTTCCACGACGAGGACCTCGACGTCGACACCGACTTCTGCGCGATGTGCGGGCACGACTGGTGCTCGGTTCGGATCAGCAAGGAGATCGCCGAGTTCGCGAGCGGCAAGGATCGCGAGTACGCGTGGGATCGCGCCAAGGTCAGCGCGGCGCTGACCCCCGCGCAGCGCGAGATCCTCGAGCAGCGCGGCGTGCTCGAGCCGAGCGAGATCCATCGCCTCGCGCGCAAGACGAAGACGGCGATGCGAGTCGCGCCGGGGTCGCGCGCCGCGTGCCACAGCGACGTGGCGAGCGCGCGCGACGCGAACCGGCTGCAGATCGAGGCGATCGACCCGGACGAGCGCGCGGACGAGGAGCGCCCAAACAAGTACGCCCCAGGACCATGAGGTCCCGGGGCGCGATGTCCGCAGCCTCGCCCCCCCTGGCTCGACTGGAACGCCCTATCTAACGACCGACGGCGCGCGCGCTTGAGCGCTTTCTT
>DASPGF010000199.1:0-3285 GCA_035620755.1 Myxococcota bacterium | reverse complement strand
CCTCGAGCGGCAGCGCGGCGTCGCGCGCGATCTCGCGGCTGAACACCATGAGCTTCGCGATCGCGGTGTTGAAGCGCAGCGCCTCGATGTCCTGCGTGATGGCGTGGATCAGCTTGGCGGCGAGGCGCCGCTGCTCGTCGGTTCCCGGGCCCGCTGCGAGCGCGACGAGCCGCTCGCCGCTGTCGGTGTCTTCCACGAAAAGCCGATAGACGCGCTGCAGGAAGCGGTGCACGCCCGGGATCGCCTCGTCGGACCACGGCGCGCCCTGGCCGAGCGGGCCCATGAACATCTCGTAGAGACGCATCGAATCCGTTCCATAGCGCTCGATGACGTCATCGGGGCTCACGACGTTGCCGCGGCTCTTCGACATCTTCTCCGTGACTTCCTCGAGCACGAGCCCGGGAATCTCGGGGTGGATCGGCCGGCCCTCGGCGTCGCGTTTCACGTCCTCCGCGCGCACCCAGCGCGGCTTGAGCTCGGCGCCCGTGTCGGCGACGGTCGCGGTCTCGCCCTCGATGCGCACCGCGGATGCGGGGTACACCTTGGCGGCGACGCGCTCGTCGTCTGCGAGATTGTCGTCGTAGTAGCGATACGCGTAGCCGAGGATCATGCCCGGATTGAGCAGCTTCTGGAACGGCTCCTTGGTGTGCGTGAGACCGAGGTCGTAGAACACCTTGTGCCAAAAGCGCGAATAGAGCAGGTGCAGCACCGCGTGCTCGGCGCCGCCCACGTAGAGATCGACGGGCATCCAGTAGCGCTCGGCGGCCTGCGACCACGCGGCTTCGTCGTTGTGCGGATCGCAGAAGCGCAGGAAGTACCAGCAGCTGCCCGCCCACTGCGGCATGGTGTTCGAGTCGCGCAGCGCGCGCGCGCCGGTCGCGGGGTCGGTCGTCTCGATCCACTCGCGCGAGCGCGCGAGCGGCGGCTCGAACTCGCCGGACGGGCGGAAGTCGTCGAGCTCGGGCAGCTCGAGCGGAAGCTCCGCTTCGTCGAGCAGGGCGATCCGGCCGTCCTCGAGGTGGATCACGGGGAACGGCTCGCCCCAGTAGCGCTGCCGACTGAACAGCCAGTCGCGCAGCTTGTAGCTCACCGAGCGCTCGCCCTTGCCGTGGCCCTCGAGCCACTCCGTGATACGCGTCTTTGCGTCGGCCGTCGGCAGGCCGTTCAGGAAATCGGAGTTCACGCTCACGCCGTCGTCGACGAATGCGGCCTCGGCGAGGTTGCCGCCGGAAACGACCTCGACGATCGGCAGCGCGAAGCGCTTCGCGAACTCGTAGTCGCGCTGATCGTGGCCCGGCACCGCCATCACCGCGCCGGTTCCGTAGCTCGCGAGCACGTAGTCCGCGATCCAGATCGGCAGCGGCGCGCCCGTCACGGGATGCGCGGCGCGCGCGCCCGTGAACACGCCGCTCTTCTGCTTCGCATCCGCGATGCGCGCGCGCTCGCTGCGCCGCGCCGCGGCCTCGACGTAGCGCTCGACCTCCGCGCGGCGCTCGGGCGTCGCGATGCGGCCGACGAGTGGATGCTCGGGCGCGAGCACGAGATAGGTCGCCCCGAACAGCGTGTCGGGGCGCGTGGTGAACACTTCGATGCGCTCGCCCGAGCCGTCGGCGAGCTCGAAGCGGATGCGCGCGCCGACCGAGCGGCCCACCCAGTCGCGCTGCATCTTCACGATCGACTCGGGCCAGTCGACCTCGTCGAGGTCGTCGATCAGTCGATCCGCGTAGGCCGTGATGCGCAGCATCCACTGCCGCATCGCGGTGCGCACCACGGGATGCCCGCCGCGCTCGCTGCGGCCGTCGATCACCTCTTCGTTCGCGAGCACCGTGCCGAGCGCGGGGCACCAGTTGACGGGCACCTCGGCCAGATAGGCGAGGCCGCGCTCGTACAGCTTGCAGAAGATCCACTGCGTCCAGCGCATGTAGCGGGGATCGGTGGTGTTGATCTCGCGCGACCAGTCGTAGTCGACGCCGAGCGCCTGGAGCTGCCGGCGGAAGTTCTCGACGTTGCGCGCGGTGGTCTCGCGCGGGTGCGTGCCGGTCTCGATCGCGTACTGCTCAGCGGGAAGGCCGAACGCGTCCCATCCCATCGGGTGCAGCACGTTGAAGCCGCGCATGCGCTTGTAGCGCGAGAGTACGTCGGTCGCGATGTAGCCCTTGGGATGGCCGACGTGCAGACCCGCGCCCGACGGATAGGGAAACATGTCGAGCACGTAGTACTTGGGCTTGCTCGGATCGAGCTCGGCCGCGAACACCGCGTGATCGCGCCAATAGGCCTGCCACTTCGGCTCGATCCGCTTGGGCTCGTACGGCATGGGTGCGGAGGGTGCCCGTGCCGAACCGCAGCGTCAACGTCGCGCGCTCGGTCAGGTCGCGCAGCGCTCGAGAAATTCCTTCGGAGAGACGACCCGCGCACCGCGCCCGCGCGCGCGGCCCGCGACCTGCCGGTCGGCAGTCACCACCGCAATGGCGCTCGGATCCTCGGCGTTGCGAACGCGATCGACGAGCCAGTCGTCGGCGGACGCTGCGAACACGCAGCGCGGCCCGGGCGGATCCGCATTGGGGCCGCGCTCGTCTGCGCCGTCGAACACGATCCAGACCTCGGTGTCGCGCGCAAAGCCCGCCACGCGCTCGACGAGCTCGCGGCGCCGCGCCTCCGTCCACCACTGCGCGCGGTCCCGCCCGCCGAGCACCCCGGCGTGCAGCACGTTGTATCCATCGACGAGCCAGATGCGCGGTTCGCGAGCAGCCATCGCGCTCGGATCGTAGGCGATCGGCGCCACGGCTTCGCACGCCGCAATTGCGCTCCAGTCGAGCTCGATCGGCGCCGCTGCCTCGCGTGCAGCGCGCACGCGCGAGGCGGCGGCCGCCCAGCCGAGCCCCGCCGCGGTGAACGCCGCGACGATCCCGAACGCGAGCGCGGCCTCGCGGCCGAAGCGCAGCCAGCCCTCGCGACGCTCCGCTGCAACGCTCGCCGTTCCGTCCACCCGGTCGACCCGGTTCACCTGTTCTACGCAGCTCACCTGTTCTACGCAGCTCACCTGTCCTACGCGGTTCACCCGTTCCCGCATCGCCCCCCTCCGAATCTCGTGGATCGCGGGCGAGGCTCGGCGAGCTGCGTGACAGGGGCGGTCACGTCGGCGCGCGATTCGCTCGTTGGCTGGCGTGAGATGGAGCGCTGCGGAGCAGTCTGGAGAACCGCGCAATGCGCGGCGCGCGGACGAGGCGCTCAGAGCTCCTCGTCCACGTCGATCGGCTTGACGCAGATCGGGTGCGGGGCGAATTC
>DASPGF010000198.1:0-5445 GCA_035620755.1 Myxococcota bacterium | reverse complement strand
CTGCTACGTCGACTACCTCGTGCAGGCGACGACCACGCTCGACGAGCTCGGCACCTCGGCGTCCGTCGAGGCGAGCGACAAGAGGGTCGACGACGCGCGCATGAACATGGCGCGCCGCGCGCTCCGAGAGCTCAAGCGCGGCGACGTCGTGAACCTCGGCATCGGCATCCCGACGCTCGTCGCGGACCTGATCACCCCCGAGCACGGCATCATCCTGCACAGCGAGAACGGAATGCTCGGCGTCGGGCCCGCTCCCGCGCAGGGTGGAGCGATGGACTACCCCGTCAACGCGGGAAAGATTCCCGTGACCGCGCTGCCGGGCTCGAGCTACTTCGACAGCGCGGACTCGTTCGCGATGATCCGCGGCGGACACATCGACGTGGCGATCATGGGCGGCCTGCAGGTCGACGAGGCCGCGAACCTCGCGAACTGGGCGGTGCCCGGCAAGCCGCTGCTCGGCGTCGGCGGCGCGATGGATCTCGCCTCGGGCGCGAAGCGGCTGATCATCTCGATGACGCACCAAAACCGCGACGGCAGCTCGAAGGTCGTGCCGCAGTGCGACCTGCCGCTCACCGCGCGCGGCGCGGTCGACCTGGTGATCACCGACCTCGCGGTGTTCTCGTTCGCGTCGGGCAAGCTCACGCTGATCGGCATCATGCCGGGCGCGACGCTCGAGCAGGTGCGCGCGGCGACGTCGGCGAAGTTCGTGGAGCGCATCACGGACTGACGCGCTGCTGATTGGCCTCGAATCAGCTTTCGAGAATGGCCGCCGCGGCGAGCGCGCCGGGCTGGCAGGTCACGCCGCCGCCCGGATGCGAGCCGCTCCCGCCCAGATAGAGCCCCGCGATCGGCGTCGCGTAGCGCGCGAGCTTCTGCGTCGGGCGCATGAACAGCAGCTGGTCGAGCGCGTGCTCGCCGTGGTGGATGTGCCCGCCGCTGAGCCCGTAGCGCTGCTCGAGATCCGCGGGCGTGAGCAGCTCGCGCGCGACGATCTTCGCGCGCGTTCCGGGCGCGACGCGCTCGAGCGCGTCGACGACCGCGCCCGCGAAGCGCTCGCGCGCGGCCGCGCTCCAGCCGCCTTCGATGTCGTGAGGCGCCGCATGCGCGAGGATCGACACGACGTCCTTGCCCGTGGGCGCGAGCGAAGGGTCGTCGACGCTCGGCACGCTCACCTCGAGGTGCGGCCGTTGCGAGCACTGGCGGTACTTCGCGGCGTCGAACGCGCGCTCGATGTCGTCGAGGTGATCCGCGACGACCGCGCGCGCGTGGCGCTCGCCCTCGCGGCCGCGGAACTCGATGCGGCCGTCGAGCGCGAGCTCGAGCTTGGCGGTGGTCCCGCGCGCGCGCAGCGAGACGACCTGCTCCTCGACGTCGAGCGGCAGGCTGCCGGGCTCGAGCAGCCCGAGCAGCGCGCTCTTCGGGTCGCAGCTCGCGACCACGAGCGGCGCCTCGAGGAAGCGCCCGCCCTCGAGCTCGACGCCCGCCACTGCGCCGCGCTCGAGCCGAATCTGCGTCACGCGCGACTCGAGCAGGATCTCACCGCGCGCGGCCTGGAACGCCTCGTGTAGTGCGCGCACGAGCGCGGCCGGCCCGCCCTTCACCTCGGGCCCGCGCACGCACTCGTAGAGCAGGAGGTTCGCCGCGGTGCCCGCCGACCACGGGCCGAGACACGCGCCGATTGCCGCAGGCGCGGCGAGCGCCGCGGCGGGCAGCGGATCGCGGAAGGATTCCTGCAGCCAGTCGGCCGCGCACATGGGCGCGACGCGCATCAGCTCGAGCATGTCGGGCTTGCCCAGGCGCCGCAGGCCGATCGCGGTGCGCGCGAGGCTAAGCAGCTCCGCGAGCGAGTCCGGCTTCATGAGCGGCGGCTTGCGGCTCAGCACGCCCGCCGCGAAGCCGCGGATGCGCGCGAGGAAGCCGCGCCACGCGAGGTAGCCGTCCCCGTCGCCCGCGCGCAGCCGCTCGAGCTCGTCGCGCGAGCGCTTCGCCTCCGCGTGCAGCACCACGCCGCGGTGCTCGCTGTGCGCGGCGAGCACCGACGGCGGCTCGCTCTCGAACGAGAGCCCGAAGCGCGACAGCCCGAGCGCGTCGGTGACGGCGCGCCGAACCCCCGTGGTGTCGTGCAGCACGCCGGGCACCGTGTAGCCGGGGTGCAGCGCGCGCGGCGCGCAGAGGCCGCCGACCTCGCCGCGCTGCTCGACGATCGTCACCGCGCGGCCTGCGCGCGCAAGCAGCGCGCCCACGACGAGGCCGTTGTGGCCCGCCCCGATCACGATCGCGCGGCTCATACGGCCCTCGCCTGTAGCATGGTCCGCGCGCACAGCTGACCCGGCGCGGCCATGATGCCGCCGCCCGGGTGCGCGCCCGAGCCGCACAGCCAGAGCTTGTCGACGGGCGTGCGGTAGCGCGCCCAGCCCGCGGCCGGGCGCATGAAGGCGAGCTGCTCGAGGCTGAGCTCGCCGTGGAAGATGTTGCCCTCGGTGAGCCCGTAGGTCTGCTCGAGATCCCACGGCGTGAGCACGTGGCGGTGCAGGATGCGATCCTTGATGCCCGGCGAGAAGCGCGCGAGCGTATCGATCACCGCGTCGCCGAACGCCTCGCGCTGGTTCTCCCAATCCGCCGCGCCTTCCTTCAAGTTGTAGGGCGCGTACTGCACGAAGATGCTCATCACGTGCTTGCCGGGCGGCGCGACCGATGGATCGCTGAGCGACGGGATCACGCAGTCCATGAACGGCTCGCGCGAGAACCGCCCGTACTTGGCGTCGTCGTAGGCGCGCTCGAGGAAGTCGATGTTCGGCGCGATCGTGATGTCCGCGCGCATCGCGTGGTGCGACGCGCCGTCGAGGCCCGGAAACACCGGCAGCGAATCGAGCGCGAGGTTCACCTTCCCCGACGAGCCGCGCATCTTGAAGCGCTTGATCTGCTTGGCAAACTCGGGCTCGAGCCGCTCTTCGCCGACGAGCCCGAGGAAGGTCCGGTGCGGGTCCGCGCCGCTCACGACCGCCTTGGCGTGGTACTCGTCGCCGTTGACGAGCACGACGCCGCGCGCCTGGCCGTTCGTCATCAGCACCTTGTCGACGGGCGCGTCGGTCTTGATCTCGACGCCGTGCGCGCGCGCCGCGCGCGCGATCGCCATCGCGACCGCGCCCGTGCCGCCCTTCTGGAACCCCCACGCGCGAAACGAGCCGTCGATCTCGCCCATGTAGTGGTGCAGCAGCACGTAGGCGGTGCCGGGCGAGCGGATGCCGAGGAAGGTGCCGATGATGCCGCTCACGCTCATCGGCCCGATCAGCCGCTCCGATTCGAACCACTCGCTCAGGAAGTCGACCGCGCTCATGGTCATCATCTTGAGGTTCGCGGAGAGCCACTCCTCGCCCATGCCCTTGAAGCGGCGGCCGAGCCGCAGCAGCTCGAGCAGCGTCGAGGGCGTGAGCTTCGAGGGCTCGGGGGCGGGCGATTCGATGATCGGCTTCATCATGCGCCCGAGCTCGCTCATCGCCTGGCCGAACAGCGGATAGCGCTCGGCGTCGCGCCGCGAGAAGCGCGCGATGTTGCGCCGGTTCATCTCGGGGTCGGGCCCGCGCAGCAGCGAGCTGCCGTCCTCGAACGGCGAGAACGTCCAGTCGAGCGGCATGATCTCGAGCCCGTGCTTCGAGAGCTCGAGGTCGCGGATGATCTGCGGCCGCAGCAGGCTCACCACGTACGAGCACGAGGAGAACGTGAACCCCGGGTAGATCTCTTCGCTCGCGGTCGCACCGCCGATCGACGCGCGGCGCTCGAGCACGAGCACCTTGCGACCCGCCTTCGCGAGGTAGGCCGCGCAGGTGAGGCCGTTGTGGCCGGCGCCGACGACGATCGCGTCGTAGGTCGTGGGCATCAGGGCATCCTCTTGCGCTCGGGGTCGAAGAACGGCCGCTCGACGACGCGCGCGCTCACCGTGCGGCGCTCGTAGAGCGCGGTGTGCTCGAGCTCGAGCTTCGTGCCGAGCGCCGCGAACGGCGCCTTGACGCTCGCGAGCGCGATGTAGCGCTTGAGCAGCGGCGACCACACCGTGCTCGTCACCTGCCCGACGAACTTGCGGTCCGAATAGAGGGGAACGCTCGCGCGCGAAGCCGCGGGCGCGAGCGCGGGCGGCAGGTCGTAGCTCTCGTAGAGCTGCTCCAGCTCGGCCCAATCGGCCTCGATGCCGACGAGCTTCCACTCCGGGCCGCGCGCGGCCTCCGCGCGCAGCGCCTCCTGTCCCATGAACGCGCCGCGGTCGAGCTTCACGCAGCGCTCGAGGCCGATCTCGTAGGGCGACGAGCGGCGCGCCGCGATCGTCACGCGCGGCGCGGAGTAGTAGTCGACGCCGAGCATGATGAAGCCGGCCTCGATGCGCGCCATGTCGAGCGCCTCGATGCCCGCGGGCTCGATGCCGTAGCTGCGCCCCGCGGCCATCAGCGCGTCCCAGACGCGCAGCGAATCGCGCGCGTCGCACCACAGCTCGTAGCCGAGATCTCCCGAGTAGCCCGTGCGGCTGATCTGCACCTCGACGCCGTCGAGCTTCGCGCTCGCGGTCTGGAAGAAGCCGAGCCTATCGACGTTCGCATCGCTGCACTGCCGCAGCACCTCGCGCGAGGTCGGCCCCTGCAGCGAGAGCGCGGAGATCGTCTCGCTCACGTCGGCGAGCTCGACCTCGAGCCCGCGGCCGAGGCGCGTGAGCCACGAGAGCGTCGGCTCGGCGGCGGTCAGGAAGAACCGATCCTCGCCGAGGCGGCTCACCGTGCCATCGTCGATCACCTTGCCGTTCGCGTCGCACCAGCAGGTGTAGGCGACGGATCCGATCGGAAGCTTCGCGAAGCCGCGCACTGCCATGCGCGACAGCAGCCGCGCCGCATCCCGGCCCTGCACGACGTACTTGAACAGCGGCGTGATGTCGGTGATCGCGCTCGCCTCGCGAAACGCCCAGTACTCCGGCAGGTGACTCTCGCCGAAGTGCGACACCGCGTAGTAGCCCGCCCACTGCTTCCAGGCGTAGCTGGTGCAGAAGGGCGCGACGCGATCGTGAAAGGGGGAGCGGATCGGCATGGGCGTCAGGATATAGCGTGTCCGTTCTGCAGCAGCGAGGGCCCCGCGCGGGAGCCCGCCGCGTTCAGGATGTCGCCTCCACTTCCGCGAGCGCTGCGTCGAGGATCGCGACCGCCTTGTCGGCGTCGGAATCCGTGCAGATCAGCGGCGGCGAGAGCCGGATCGTCGACTTGCCGCACGGCAGCGACAGCAGCCCCATCTCGAACAGACGGCGCACCAGACGCTCGCGCTCCTTGGGCGCGGGCACCCGCGTATCGCGATTCTCGACGATCTCGAGGCCGATCATCAGACCGAGGCCGCGCACGTCGCCGAGCCGCTCGTGCTTGCCCATCAGCCCGCGCAGCTTCTCGATCAGCCGCGCGCCGACGCGGCCCGCGT
>DASPGF010000197.1:0-7326 GCA_035620755.1 Myxococcota bacterium | reverse complement strand
CACCGCGACGCGAACCGGGTTCGCGCCCGGATTGAGACCCATTGCACCGTCGCCGATGAATGCGAGCGGCCGGATGTAGCCCTCCGCGAGATCGTTGCGCCGCAGGCAGTCGAGCGCCGCCTGCTCGATCTCCTTCTGGGTGAACGGGATCTGCATCAAGTTGATGCGCGCGGAATCGAACAGCCGGCGGATGTGGTCCGCGAGACGGAATACCGCGGAGCGCCCGTCCGCGGTGCGATAGCAGCGGATCCCCTCGAATACGCCGAGGCCGTAGTGCAACGTGTGGGTGAGGATGTGGACGTTCGCGTCCGCCCACTCGACGAAGCGGCCGTCGAGCCAGATCTCCTTGCCGCTGATCGTCGTGCCGGTGTGCGGTACGTTGCCCATCGGACCTCTGCCGCGCCGAGGGTCAGCGGCGCAACAGGCGACCGATGAGCCCCTTCGACTTTTCCCGCCTCAGGTTGATGAGGCGCAGCTCGCGCAGGGCCTCGACGCAACCGGGGTCGAGCTGTACCGCGCGAGCGAAGAGCTTCTCCGCGAGCTGGACCCGGCCCGTGGCCTTGCACAGGCGTCCCAGGAAGAGGTAGGACGTCTCGCGCTGGCCCGCCAGCTTGATGCCGCGGCGCACGTGCTCGATCGCCTCCATTGCGATGTCGGGCTCGTTCGGATGGCAGAGGTGAAGCGTCCAGCCGTAGTGGGAGTGGTACTCGCCCGCGTCCGGGTAGAGCTCCAGCGCGCGGCCGAACGACTCGAGGGCGCGCTCGTAGGAGCGCTGGGCGAGCAGCCGCTGGCCTTCCTGGAAGTGAGATTCGGCGTCGAGCGCTTGCTGGCTCTTGCGGCGCTTCGCGGCATCGCGCTCGTCCTTGCGCTGGTTGAGCTCGTACTCGCTGCGCCGTCGTGGATCGCCGAGCGTCTCGTAGGCGAGATTGAGATGCGCGAAAACGTCCCGCGCGAGGTGCGCGACCGCCTCGCCGGCTCCGCGGTAGCGGTCGGGATGGCAGCTGGCGGCGCGGCTCTGGAATGCCGCGCGCAGCTCCTCGGGGCTGGCGGTCTCGGAGACGCCGAGAATCTCGAAGTAGGTCTGCTGGCGCATGCGATCCGCGAGCACGCTGAGTCGCGCGCGCAGCTCCTCGCTGCCCGCGCCCGGCCTGGGAGTCGCGCGTCGGCGCGGTGTAGGATGCGCGCCCGCGCGGTTGCCGCCCGTGAGCTCGAGCAGGCCCGCCGCGAGCATCGCATACAGCGTTCGCTTGAGATCCTCTTCGGCCTTCAGGAACTCGCCGAGGCGCCGAGAGCCATCGAGGCTCGCGAGCAGCTCCTCGTGCGCGGGCGTGAGATCGACCTCCTGGAACTGATAGAACGGACTCTCCGCCGGTGAGAGGAACCCGTCGGCGTGTGAGCAGATGTAGCTCTCGATCACCTTCAGCGGAAAGCGCTCGCGCACGCCGCGCAGGATCAGGTTCGCGGGGCTGCGCTCCACGCCGAGCGAGTTCGCGCGCTCGAGCGCAGCGCCGCGCTCGAAGCGGTAGCTTCCCGACTCCCACTCGAACGCCTCGAACAGCTTCTCGTCCGCCTGCGCGCGCAGCGCCGCGGCGATCTCGTCCTCGGAGAGCAGCTCCATCGCGACCAGCACCTCGCCCTGCAGGCGCCCGGGCTTGGTTCGCCTCCGCGATTCGAGGAAGGCCGCCTGGCTGATCCGACCATCGCGCACGAGGAAGTTCCCCAGGCACTCGTTGATCAGGTTCGAGCGCACCGCGCGCGGATAGCCGTCCTGGAACTGGATCCACTTGCGCTTCTTTCCACTGGCGAGCTCGAGCACGCCTGTCGCGCACAGCCCGTGAAGGTGGTGGATCAGCGCGGGAAGGCGAAGGTTCTCGAGCGAGCCCGAGAGGCCGGCCGCATCGCCCGTCGGCTGTGCGCGCTCCGAAAGCGACTCGGTCTTGGGCTCGCGCGCGCAGCGGCTCACGACCGCGAGCAGCTCGGCGAGCGGCACGGGCTTGGTGAGCAGCTCGACCACGCCGAGCGATCGCGCGCGCGCGCGGCTCTGCGGTGTCGGCGAGCAGCCCGACATGAGCACGACGGGTGTGTCGCAGATCGGGGCATCCATCGCGCGCAGCGCTTCGAGCACCGCGAAGCCGTCGCGCCGCGGCAGGATCAGGTCGAGCAACACCAGATCGGGGCAGCTCTCGGCGAGCTCCGCGAGCGCTTGATCGCCATCGAGCGCGGAGCGCACCGTGTACCCGTCCTCACCGAGCGCCTCGGCGAGGATTCGGCAGAAGTTTCGATCGTCGTCGACACAGAGAACGGCGGCGCGGGGCTCCCTCATCGGGGTGCGTATCGTCCGGGCCGGTCAGCGTCTTGAGGTGAATTACACCCAGCTGCGTGCTGGAGCTGGCGCTGCGCGTAACTCGCCGCCGCACAAGCGGCTTTCGGCGCAAGCGCGCGAAAGGGCGATGCCCCGCGCGGCCGCGCGCGTGCGGACGCGGGTGCGGGTGCGGACGCGGGCTTCTCCACACCCGCGCTATTCGCGTAGCGCGCGCAGCAGGCATTCGCGCAGCGCGCCAGGGTTCAGCTTGCCGCGCGTGCTGCGCATCACCTGGCCGATCAGGAAATCGAGCAGCTTGTGCTCGCCCGCGCGGTAGCGCGCCGCGTGCTCCGGATGCGCGGCGAGCACCTCGCGCACGGCCTGCTCGATCGCGCCCGCATCGGAGACCGCCGCGAGGCCGCGCTCCGCGACCAGCGTCTCCGGGTCTCCGCCCGACCGCACGAGCTCCGACACCAGCTGCTTCGCGCCCTTCACCGTGACGCGCCGCTCGTCGACCATGCGGATCACGCGCGCGAGCGCGTCCGGAGAGAGCGGCGTGTCCTCGAGCGCCGTTCCGCACTCCTTGAGCGCCTGCGCGACGTCGCGCAGCATCCAGTTCGCGACGCTCTTCGCGTCGCCGTGCTGTGTCGCGGCCACCTCGAAGAAATCCGCGGTCGCGCGCGACGCCGTGAGCTGCGCGGCGTCGTGCTCGGACAGGCCGAACCCGCGTTGGAAGCGCTCCGAGCGCTGCTCGGCGAGCTCGGGGATCTCGCCGCGGATGCGCGCGATCTGGTCGGCCGAGAGCAGCAGCGGGATCAGATCGGGATCCGGGAAATAGCGGTAGTCATCGGCGTCCTCCTTGACGCGCAGAACCGACGTGCGACCGCTGTGCGGGTCGTAGCTCAGCGTGCACTGCTGCACGCGGCCGCCGCCGCGCAGCAGCTCCGCCTGGCGCTCGATCTCCGCGCTGGCGGCAGCCTCGACGAAGCGAAACGAGTTCAGGTTCTTGAGCTCGGTGCGCGTGCCGAGCGCGCTCGATCCCCGCGGCCGCAGCGAGATGTTGACGTCGCAGCGCAGGTGACCCTTCTCCATGTCGGCGTCCGACACGTCCGCGTAGCGCAGGATCGAGCGCACCGCGCGCAGGTAGGCGCTGGCTTCAGCGGCCGAGCGGATGTCGGGCTCCGAGACGATCTCGATCAGCGGAACGCCGGCTCGGTTCAGGTCGACGAGCGTCGCGTCCGCACCCGCGATCGCGTCGTCGTGGATCGACTTGCCGGCGTCTTCTTCCACGTGGATGCGCGTGAGGCCCACGCGGCGCGGCGCGGCGCGGCCCGCGCCGTCCGCGGCATCCGCAGCGGGAACGTCCACCCAGCCGCCCGTCGCGAGCGGCTCTTCGTACTGCGAGATCTGGTAGCCCTTCGGCAGGTCCGGGTAGAAGTAGTTCTTGCGCGCGAACACCGAGCGCGCGGCGATCGCGCAGTTCATCGCGAGCGCGGCACGCACCGCGAGCTCGACGGCGCGGCGATTGAGGACCGGAAGCACTCCGGGCAGGGCCAGGCACACCGGATGCACGCCGTGGTTCGGCGGCGCGCCGTAGAGGATCGGTGCGGGGCTGAACAGCTTGGATCGCGTGCGCAGGTGCGCGTGCACCTCGAGCCCGATCAGCACCTCGAACTCCTGCGCAGGCGCGCTCACGCGAAGCCGTCCGGGCAGGCCGTGTGGTGGTGGGTGATGCGCTGGAACGCGTCGGCGACCCGCAGCGCCATCGCCTCGTCGAGCGGGCGCGCGAGGATCTGGAGGCCGACCGGCAGGCCGTCCGCGAAGCCGCAGGGCGTCGACAGCGCGGGCAGGCCCGCGAGGTTCGCCGACACCGTGTAGATGTCGGACAGATACATGGTGAGCGGATCCGCGGTCTTCTCGCCGAGGCGAAACGCGACTTCGGGCGTGGTCGGCGCGACGAGCGCATCGCAGCGCTCGAACGCGCGCTCGAAATCCGCGCGCAGCAGCGCGCGGACCTGCTGCGCCTTGCGGTAGTAGGCGTCGTAGTAGCCTGCGGAGAGGAAGTAGGTGCCGAGCAGGATCCGCCGCTTGACCTCCGCGCCGAATCCCTCCGAGCGCGATCGGCAGTACATCTCGGTGAGGCCGTTCGCGTTCGCGGTGCGATGCCCGTAGCGGACACCGTCGAAGCGCGCGAGATTGCTCGACGCCTCCGCGTTCGCGATCGCGTAGTAGCTCGCGATTGCGAGGCGCGTGTTCGGAAGGCTCACCTCGATCGTCTGCGCGCCGGCCCGCTCGAGCTCGGCGACCGCATCGCGCACCGAGCCGAGCACGGCGTCGGCGGCACCTTCGTGCTCGAAGTACTCCTTCGGCATTCCGAGCCGCAGGCCGCGAACACCCGCGCCGAGAGCAGCCGAGAACGCGGGCGCGGGCTCGGGAATCGAGGTCGAGTCGCGCGCGTCGTGACCCGCGATCGCCTCGAGCAGCCACGCGCAATCCTCGGCGCTGCGCGCGAATGCGCCGATCTGATCCAGCGACGACGCGAACGCGACCAGCCCCCAGCGCGACACGCGCCCGTAGGTCGGCTTGATGCCGACCACGCCGCAGAACGCGTCCGGCTGCCGGATCGAGCCGCCCGTGTCGCTGCCGAGCGCGGCGGGCACGATCCGCGCGGCCACCGCAGCAGCCGAGCCCCCCGACGAGCCGCCGGGCGTTCGATCGACGCGCCACGGATTGCGGGTCGGGCCCGCGACGGAGTGCTCGGTCGACGAGCCCATCGCGAACTCGTCCATGTTCGTTCGACCGATCACGATCGCTCCGGCTCGCTCGAGGCCCTCGACCGCGGTCGACGTGAACGGCGACACGTAGCCCGCCAGCATGCGCGACGCGCAGCCGGCCGGCTCCCCCGCCTGGACGATGTTGTCCTTGATCGCAATCGGAATGCCGTCGACCGGCGAACGCACCTCGCCGCGCCGTCGGCGCGCATCGGATTCGCGCGCCTCGCGCAGCGCCGCCTCGGCGCGCAACCCGACGAACGCGTGGAGGCTCGGCTGCGTCGCCTCGGCGCGCTCGAGAGAGCATCTCACGATCTCGACCGAGCTCGCGCCGCCGCTGTCGAGCGCTTCTCGCATCTCGCGCAGCGTTCCGATCCCGCCGCTCATTCAGCCCTCGGCCTCGCTCTCGACCACCTTCGGCACCACGAACGCCGACCCCGCGGACGCGGGGGCGTTGGCGACGACGAGCCCGGGATCCATCGCCGCGGCGGGGTCGTCGCCGCGGCTCGGCGTCGCGAGAACCAACGGTTGCGCGAGTGCGCCCACGTCGCGCGTGTCGATTGCCGCGAGCTGGTCCATGTAGTCGAGGAAGGAGTCGAGCTCGCGCGCGAAGCGCAGCGCCTCCTGCTCGGAAAGCGACAGCCGCGCGAGCAGTGCCACGCGCTCCACCTCGGCGCGAGTGATGCGAGCCATCGCGCGAGGCTAGCACGGGCTCCGGGCCTCGAAGCGTGATAGCCTCGCGCGCGCATGACGCAGCTCGCCGAAATCTTCGCCCGTCAACCGGAAGCCATCCAGCAGGGAATTCGAGACATCGGTTGGACCGAGCCGACGTCGGTCCAGTCGAAGGTGCTGCCCCCGATGCTCGAGGGTCGCGACCTGATCGTCCAGGCGCACACCGGAAGCGGCAAGACCGGCGCGTTCGGGATCCCCATCGTCGCGCGCATCGACAGCTCGCTGCGCGCGTGCCAAGCGCTCGTGATGAATCCGACGCGCGAGCTCGCCAACCAGGTCGCGCTCGAGATCCGCACGCTCGGAAAACACCTCGGCGTCAACTGCGTTCCGATCTACGGCGGCGTCGGCTACTCGCAGCAGATCGAGCAGATCGAGGCCGGCGCGCACGTGGTCGTGGGTACACCGGGGCGCATCCTCGACCACCTCGGCTCGGGAAAGCTCAGCTTCGACCAGGTGCGCGTGCTCGTGCTCGACGAGGCCGACGAGCTGCTCTCGCTCGGGTTCTGGCCGGACATGCGCGAGATCCAGGGTTATCTGCCCAAGAACCGCCAGTCGTGCCTGTTCTCGGCGACGATCCCCGAGCGCGTTCGCTCGCTGTCGCGCGTATTCCTCCGAGACCCGCTGTTCGTCTCGCTCTCCGAAGAGCACAGCACGCCGCAGCAGATCGAGCACTACTACGTCGTCACGACTGCGCAGGCGAAAGAGGCCAATCTCGCGCGCATCATCGAGGACGAAGACCCCGAGAGCGCGATCATCTTCTGCAACACCAAGGATGACGTGCGCTTCGTCACCTCGTACCTCAGGCGGCGCGGCCTCGACGCGGATCAGATCTCGGGCGATCTCGCCCAGGTTGCGCGAGAGGACGTGATGCGCCGCATGAAGGCCGGCACCCTGCGCTTCCTCGTCGCGACCGACGTCGCCGCGCGCGGCATCGACATCAGCGACTTGAGCCACGTGATCAGCTATTCGGCGCCGCAATCCCCCGAGGTCTACGTGCACCGCACCGGGCGCACGGGTCGCGCGGGCAAGGCGGGCGTCGCGATCTCGCTCGTCTCGGGCCTCGACATCGGCAACTTCCGCTACCTCCAGAACGTCAACAAGATCGAGATCAAGGAGCGCAAGCTCCCGAGCGAGATCGACATTCTCGCGCGCCTGCGCAAGCGGCTCGCGGTGAAGGTCGAGCACGAGATCCGCTCGCTCCCCGAGCAGGATCGGCAGGCGAAGATCGATCGCTACATTCCGATGGTCGAGGATCTGATCTCGACCCCGGACGGCAAGCGCGACCTCGCGGCGCTGTGCGCGTTCTACCTGCAGGAGCACAAGCCGGAGACCAGCGTGACCGTGGCCGAGACGGCTCGGCCGCACGACGCCGTGGAGCCGTCGCACCCCAAGCGCGAGCGGTCGCGGGACTCGCGGCGCGGCGGCGGGCGCTCGAAGCGCGGCGGGCGCTCGCGCAGGACCTGACGCGACATGCCCAGCGGAGCTCGCGCCGTCGGCGCGTCAGACCGCGTACCAACCATC
>DASPGF010000196.1:0-9328 GCA_035620755.1 Myxococcota bacterium | reverse complement strand
CAGCGCGTGGAGATCCGCTGCGACTGGAGGCGCGTCAAGGCGAAGCCCGCGCCGGGTCGCGCCTGGCGCATCTCGCCGGAATGGGGCGAGTGCTCGATCGTCGTGTTCGGCGAGCCCGGGACGAGCTTCGAGCTGCGCGAGTACGCGTCCACCGCGTCATGACGCCACGGCAGCGCGCGAATCGCCGAGCCGCGCACCGCGCGGCCGACGATCCCCTTTACACGCGATGCGCGAGCGGGTACAAGACGCTCGGCTCGTAGATCCCGTCCCCCTGCGCTCGAGAGGCCCCCCCGAGCCATCCCGCCGGGCGCTGCGCTTCGGAGATTCCGATGAAGACCGCTCTGCGCTGGGCGGCGGCCGCCGCGAGCTGCGCGCTCGCCGCCTGCAGCCGCGAGCCCGCCATCCCCGCCGCCGATCACGTGCTGCTGAACGCGACGATCTACACCGCCGACGCCCAGCGCAGCGTCGCACAGGCGCTCGCGATCCGCGGCAACGAGATCGTCTTCGTGGGGAGCGACGCCGACGCTCAACGCTACATCGGCGAGCAGACCGAGATCCACGACCTCGCGGGAAAGCTCGTGCTGCCGGGCCTGCACGACACGCACGTGCATCCCGAGGGCGTCGTCCAGCCGGACATCTGCGACATGCAGAGCCAGCCGATGTCGCTCGAGCAGATGGTTCCGTTCCTCCAGAATTGCATCTCGCGCTACGCGCTCGCCGACGGTGCGTGGCTGATCGTTCAACAGTGGTCGTTCGCGGTCGGCAACCAGCCCAGCGAGCGCTACCCGACCCTCGTCGCGGCGCTCGACGCCGCATCGTCGACGCACCCGATCATCCTGGTCGGAAACGACGGCCACCACTCGGCGGTGAACAGCGCCACGCTCGCGACCGCCGTCGACGCCGAGGGCAAGACGATCGGGCTCACGCGCGAGACGCTCGCAACGGTGTTCGCGCCCTACCGCGCGCTGATCGCGGTCGACGCGAAGGGCGAGCCGAGCGGCGGCATCACCGAATCCGCGATCTCGATCTTCCCCTCTCCGGACATCTGGAACGTCGTTCCGATCGCCGAGATCATCGGCGACGTCGCCAAGGTGTTCGCGAGCCGGGGCATCACCTCGGTGATCGACGCGATGGCAACGCGCCAGAACCTCGACGCCTATCGCGCGCTCGAGCAGTCCGGCGGCATGACGTTTCGCGTGCGCGCCGCGCAGTTCGGGAACTTCTACGAGCCGAAGTCGCAGCGCGGCGGCGTCGAGTCGATTCCGTCGCAGGTCGAGCGCTGGATCGCGCAGCGCGCGGAGTTCGCGGACAGCCGCCTGATCCGCGCCGACTCGGTCAAGGTATTCGCCGACGGCGTGATCGAAGGCAATCCGCTGCTCGACCCCCCCACGCTCCCGAACGGCGCCTCGCTGGAGGTCTACAAGCAGCCGCGCTTCGCGTTCGACGCGGAGAGTGGCCTGGTCGATGTCGTGGGCTACGTGGACACGAGCAGCCCGGCGTGCCGCGCGGTGCGCGAGGACCCGGCCGCGTTCGAACGCGAAGCCGCCGTCGCAGCGTTCATCGCCGCGCACGGCCATCACCCCGGACAGTGCGCCGAGAGCCAGGGCGTGCTCGAGTTCGACGAGCCCTACCTGCGCGCCTACATCGACGCGCTCTATGCCGCGGGCTTCTCGGTGCACATCCACGCGATCGGCGACCGCGCCATTCGGATTTCGGTGGATGCGCTCGAGGCCGCGCGCAAGCAGCGCGGCGACAACGGCCAGCCGCACGGGCTCGCGCACGCGCAGCTGATCCACCCCGACGACCAGCGCCGCATCGGCGCGCTCGGCCTGTTCGTCGCATTCACGCACTCGTGGTCGACTCCCGATCCGGATTACCTGATGACCGTCGTGCCGTTCGTCGACGTGCTCGAGCGCGGGCGCGCCGATCTCTACGACCCTGGCAACTACTACATGCAGAACGCCTATCCAGTGCGCTCCGTCGAGCGGCTCGGCGCGATCGTCACGGGCGGCAGCGACGCCCCCGTCGAGCGGCGCGACCCCGCGCCCTTCCTGCACATCGAGCAGGCCATCACGCGCGACACCGAGGGCCGGCCCGAGATTCCCGCGCTGAACGCCGCCGAGCGGCTCGACATCCACTCGGCGCTCGCCGCCTACACGATCAACGGCGCGCGCGCGATGAGCCAGGCCGACTCGCTCGGCTCGCTCGAGGTCGGCAAGCTCGCGGACCTGATCGCGGTCGATCGCAACGTCGTCGAGCTCGCGGAGTCGGGGCACGCCCACGAGATCAGCGAGACCGCGGTGCTGATGACGTTCTTCGACGGCAGGCTCGTCTTCGGGCAGTAGGTTCGTCCGATCCGTCGAGGCGCGCTTGCGGGCGCGGAGCCGCCGCGCGACGCCCGTAGCGGGAGAGCCCGCCTTCGAGCCGCCGCTTCGGACGTGCGCAGCTGGGCGGCAGCTCGGCGGCAGCTGAGCGTGCGACGCGCGCGATTCTGCGGGAGTGCGCGCGCCGCGGAGCTGCCGCGTCACCTCGCGGCCGCGCGGGGCCACCTACTCAGCAGAAGGCACCCGGTCGGAGGAGAGAGCCATGAGCCAACTCGTCGAAGAGCTCGAGCGACGCAACTCGCCGCGCGTGCGGCTGCGGCTGCCGTGCTCGCTGCTCTACGGAGGCAGCTGCCATCCCGCGACCGTGCGCGATTTCTCGCCGAGCGGCTTCTTCGTCGAGACGGACGTCAACCTGCGCCGCGGCGCGGGCGTGATCGTCGCGGTCGACGGCCCCGACGGTGCGCGCTTCCTGCTCGAGACCTACGTGCCGCGCAGTCCATCCCTCGCGCGCGGCCGGCCGCACATGGTCCGCACCGGGATCGGCCTGCAGATCGAGGCGCCGCCCGAGAGCTACCTGCGCTGGGTCGAGCAGTTCGCGCGCTGACGCGAGCCCACGCGCGCGCAGGGCTCTTGCACGCGCTCCCGCGCCGCTACCATCCGCCACCGAGCCGAGCTTCGTGCCCGGGCCGGTGCGCGTTCGATTGAGGGGTCCGCGGCTCGCGCGGGCAGTTGCGCGCTTGACTGAGGGGTCCGCGGCTGGCCGGGGCCCAGTTGGCGCGGTTCGAATGACCGTTGGCTCGGGGCATTGCGACTCGAGCTCGACGAGGAGAGGTGAATGCTCGAGGGCGGCTGCTTGTGCGGCGGCGTGCGCTACGAGATCTCGGGCGGGCTCGACAAGCTGCACTTCTGCCACTGTCAGATGTGCCGGCGCGGCCACGGCGGCCCGTTCGCGAGCTATGCCGCGGTGAATCCGCGCGATCGCCGCTACACGCGCGGCGAGTCGTTGATCGCGCGCTATCCGTCGTCGGCGGACGTGGTGCGCAGCTTCTGCAGCCGCTGCGGCTCGAGCCTCGAGTTCACGCCCGCGTCCACGCCCGAGCAGACCTGGATCTCGGCGGGCGGCTTCGACGCCGACCCGGGAATTCGACCGATCGGCCACATCTACGTCGAGTCGAAGGCGCCCTGGTTCGAGATCGAGGACGACCTCCCGCAGCACGCGGGCGCGGGCATATGACGGCGAGGGAGTCGGAAGTGACGCGCGGCGGCTGCTTGTGCGGGGGCGTGCGCTACGAGGTGTCGGGCCCGTTCACCGCGATGCTGCTCTGTCACTGTCAGATGTGCCGGCGCATGCACGGCACGCCGTTCGCGAGCTACGCCGCAGTCGACCCGCGCCACCGCCGCTACACGCAGGGCGAAGAGTTGATACGCGAGTACGCGTCCTCTGCGGCAGCCGTGCGCAGCTTCTGCAGCCGCTGCGGCTCCAAGCTCGAGTTCCGCGACTCGAAGGCTCCGAACGAGATCTGGATCGCGGCGGGATCCTTCGACGGCGACCCCGGAATCCGCTCGAGCGCGCACATCTTCGTCGCGTCGAAGGCACCCTGGTACGAGATCGCGGACGACCTCCCGCAATACCCGGAGTACCCCACATGAGACACGAACGGATCGGATGGCGACGCAACGCCGGGCGCGCGGTCGGCGCGCTCGCGCTGGCACTCGCGGCGTGCGGCGAGCCTGCTGGCGATTCCGCGATGGCGGGCGGCGTGACGACGATGACGGCGAGCGAGCTCGCCGAGCAGATCTCGCGCGGCGATGCGCCGTTGATCCTCGACGTGCGCAGCGATGAAGAGTACGACGCTGGGCACATCCCCGGCGCGCTGCACATTCCGCACGATCAGCTCGCCGACCGGCTCGGCGAGATCGGCGCGGGCAAGGGCGACCCGATCGTCGTGCACTGCCACAGCGGCCGCCGCGCGCAGACCGCCGAGGAGATCCTCACGCAGGCCGGCTATTCCGATGTGCGCGATCTCGAGGGTCACATCGTCGGCTGGCAGGACGGCGGATACCCGATCGAGACGCCGTAGACGAGCGCAGATGCGGCAGGTCCGACGCGCGCTGCGCGTGAGCGATCTGCTGCGGCCCGGTCGGAGCGGCCAGGCCGGTGCTAGCCCGCACAGTTCCGCTTTCTGCTGAGTGATCTGCGACTGGCCGGGGCCCAGGGGTCGTGCTGGTATCAAGGCAGGCCCGCTCCGGGTACGTCGACCGCGAGCATTTCAACGCGCGCGCTGCGCTGCTCGCTGCACTCGCGTCCGTCGACACTCGGCGCTGTCAGCACGTAGAGCGTGCGCCGGTCGTCGCCTCCGAGCGCGCAGGCGATCGCCATCTGATCGCAGGCGATGCGGTGCGTGGTCTCGCCGCCCTCGCGCACGCGCAGCACCTCGCGCGTCGGCGGGGACGCGATCCAGAGCGCGCCTTCGGCGTCGAGGCAGCAGCCGTCGGGAATCGCCGCCTGGAGCTGCGCCCAGACGCGCCGCTTGGAGAGGCTGCCGTCGCGCTCGATGTCGAACGCCGTCATGCGCGCGCCGAACGATTCGCCGACGATCAGCGTGCGGCCGTCGGGCGTGATCGCGCAACCGTTGGGAAACAGCAGGTCCTCGGCGACCACGCGAGCGCCGCCGTCGGGTGTAACGAGGATCAGCGCGGCAGGCTTGGGCATGCCACCCGCTGCGAGATCCGAGCCGAAGTTCCCCACGTACGCGCGACCCTGTGCGTCGACGACCATGTCGTTGCAGTGGAAGGTCGCGAGGCTCGACAGGTCGGCGTGCTCGACGAGGCCCGCGGGCTCGAGCCGCAGCACGCGGCGATCGGTCATCGATACGACGAGCAGGCGCCCGTCGGGAAGCCAGCCGAGCCCCGACGGCTGGTGGGGCACCTCGCAGATCGCCGCGGTCTGACCGCCTGCGTCCATCGTCAGCACGCGGTGATCGTAGAGATCCGCGAACCAGAGCTTGCCGTCGCGCCAGCGCGGCGACTCGAGGAACGAGAAGCCCGCGAGCAGCGTGGTGAGCTTCGACATGCGCGGATACTACGGCATTTCGCGCGCGCGCAACGCCGCCAGCGCTGGTTTTCCGCGCGAGTCCTCGATGCGAAGCGCAAGCACTATCGAAGGAGCCGAGCCCGCGCTCGTCCTCACGGCGACGTGCGCGGGATCAGGTGGACGTGCTCGGGGCGCGCCGAGAGCGAGACGGGCATGCCGACCGCGAGGCTGCGCGCGAGCCCGCGCCGCGCCATCAGATGGGTGCGCAGCGGCGCACCCGCCCAGTCGACCACGACGCTCAGCGCAACGCCGTCGTCGACGATCTCGCGCACCACGCCCTTGCCGATGGGGTTGAGCTCGCCGCGGCCGACGTCGAGCTTGAGGTGCTCGGGACGGATGCCGAGCCAGACGCGCGCGCCGGCCGCGAGCGCGCTGCGCGCTTCGACGCGGTGTTCGGCGCCGACCTCGACGATCGCGAGCTCGCCGCGCCGCAGCTCGCCGACGATGCCCGGCACCAGATTCGCCATCCCGACGACCTCCGCGACCTCGCGCGAGCGCGGATGCTCGAGCACCTCGTCCCGGCGACCGACCTGCGCGAGCCGGCCCGCGATCAGCACCGCGCAGCGGTCCGCGAGCAGCATCGCGCGGCGCAGATCGTGCGTGACCATCGCGACCGCGACGCCGGTCTCGGAGATCGCGCGGCGCAGATCGAGCGACAGCGCCGCCTGGCCGTCGGCGTCGAGGCCCGCGAACGGCTCGTCGAGCAGCAGCACCGCCGGGCGCAGCGCGAACGCGCGCGCGAGCGCGAGCCGCTGCAGCTCGCCGCCCGAGAGCGTGGCCGCGCGATGCTCGGCGAGCGGGTCGATCCGAAAGCGGCCGAGCGCCTCGCGCACGCGCTCGCGGCGCTGCGCGCGCGGCATGCGCTTGCCGAGGAACGCGAGCGCGACGTTGTGCTCGACGCTGCCGTCGAACGCGGCGGGGCGCTGGAAGACGAGCGTGACGGGCCCCGCTGCGCTCGCGATCACGCTGCCCGCGGCGGGCCGCGCGAGCCCGGCGAGCGCGCGCAGCAGCGTGCTCTTGCCCGAGCCGTTCGGCCCGAGCACCGCGAGCGCCTCGCCCGCGTAGAGGTCGATCGCATCCGCGCACAGCGCGAACGAGCCGCGCCGCGAACGCAGCTCGACACGCAGGTCGCGCGCCGCGAGCACGGGCGAATCGCTCATGCGCGACCCCCCTGCTGCACGCAGGTGAGCAGACCCGCGAGCACGAGCATCAGGCCAACGAGGATTGCCGCGAGGCCGAGCGCGACCTCGAACTCCCCCATCTGCGTGTGCATGAGGATCGCGGTGGTGAGCACGCGCGTCTCGCCCTCGAGGTTGCCGCCGACCGCCATCACCGCGCCGACCTCCGAGAGGATCCCGCCGAGCGCGGTGATCACCGCGGCGAGCAGCCCGAGGCGGATCTCGCGGATCAGCAGCCAGACGCGCCAGCGCGCGGGAACCCCGAGCGTGCGCACCTGCAGCTCCCAATTCTCGTCGAGGGCGCCGACCGCCGCGAGCGAGATCCCCACCACGAGCGGCAGCGCGATCGCGACCTGCGCGAGGATCATCGCCTGGTTGGTGTAGAGCCAGCTCCAGCCGCCGAGCGGGCCGTTGCGCTCGAGCGCGAGGTAGACGAGCAGGCCGACCACGACCGGCGGCGCGCCCATGCCGGTGTTGATCAGGCTCGCGAGCGCGACCTTTCCCGGGAAGTGGCGGCGCCCGATCGCGATGCCGAGCGGCAGCCCGAGCGCGAGAGCGATCGCGAGCGCGGGAAGGCAGACCGCGAGCGTGCGCAGCGAGATCTCGAGCAGCAGCGCGGGCGAGAGCTCGCTCATGGCGGCGCGCGGCGCGCGGGATGGAGCGGCTCGAACAGCGCCTGTCCGAAGCGCTCGCGCCCGAACGATCCGATCCATTCCTGTGTGGAGTCGTCGACGAGAAACGCCTCGAGCCGCTCGGCGCGCGCGGCGCGCGCGGGATCGAGTCGGCTCGGGTCGACGCGCAGCACGGAGTAGACGTTGCGCAGCGCGGGGTCGGGTCGCGACAGCACCTCGAGCTCGATCCGCTCGCGAAACGCGAGGTAGGTGCCGAGATCGCTGAGCGCGTAGGCGCGCCGCTCGCCCGCGACCGCGAGCGTCTGCCCCATTCCCGAGCCCGTGCTCGCGAAGCCCGGCCAGCCGCGCGCGGGCTCGAGCCCCGCCTGTTCGAGCAGCGCGCGCTCGCGGCGATGCGTGCCGGAATCGTCGCCGCGGCTCACGTAGCGCGAGCGGGTGTCCGCGATGCGCCGCATCGCATCGGCGGGCGAGCCCGCCGAGCGGACTCCGGCGGGATCGTCGGGCGGCCCCACGATCGCGAAGTAATTCTCCATGAACGGCACGCGGTCGGCCACCGCGCCCGACGCGACGAGCTCGGCTTCACCGTCGGGCGCATGCGTGATCAGCACGTCCGCGTTCGCGTCGCTCCCCATGCGCAGCGCGGCGCCGCTTCCCACCGCGATCACCTGCGTGCGAATTCCCGTCTGCTGCTCGAAGCGAGGCAGCAGCGCGCCGAGCAGGCCGGAGTCGCGCACGCTCGTGGTGGTCACGAGCAGCAGATCGCCCTGCGACTCGGCGGCATCGGAGCATGCGAGCGCCGCGAGCGCGACAAGCGGGAGCGTCAGGGGTCGCAGCCACGGCATCGGGGCGCCGATCATACGCCAACCGCGAGCGCCCTGCCTCGACGAAGCAGCGCCGGAATCGCTGCGCTCGCTGGCGGCGATTTCCTCGACGACTCGACGCAGGCATCGCTGCGCGCGCTGGCGGCGACTGCGTCGACCGCCCAGCGTCGGATCGGGCGCGCTCGATGGCCGCGACTGCATCGAGCGTTCGCCGGCTCTTCTAGTCGGCGTCGACGTCGCCGCGCTTGATCTGCGTCGACAGGCCCGCGCGCGCGCTGCCCGCGCGATCGCCGCGCGTCACGCTCGCGCTGCCGAAGCGCCGCGAGATCTCGTCGAGCGCCGCGTTGAGCCGCTCGCGCCGCGCGAGGCGCTCGTGCGGCTCGAACAGCGAGAGCTGGCCGGGCGCGTTGCGCACGATGTTCGCGACGCCCACTCCGAGCAGCCGCACGGGCACGGTCACGCCGCTGCGCGCGAGCAGCTGCGCGGCGGCGCGCTGGATCGTCTCGCCGTCGTCCGTGGCTTCCGGCAGCGTCACGCGCCAGCTGCGCGTGGGATAGCCGCGCGACCCTGCCGTCCGGCGCTGCGCGAGCGTGAGCTTGAGGAGCACGGTTCGCGCGCGGAATCGATCCGCGCGCAGCCGGCGCGCGACCGCCTCCGCGTGCGTGATGATCGCCGAGCGCAGCAGCGCGCGATCCGATACGTCGCGCGCGAAGGTACTCTCTTCGCTGTAGGAGTGCGGATCGCGATACGGCTCCACCTCGCTGTGCTCTTCGCCACGCGCGAGCCGGCCGATCGCGACGCCCCAGTCTCCGAGCAGCTCCGCGAGCCGGCGCGCATCCAGGCGCGCGATGTCGGCGACCTTGCGGATGCCGAGCTGCGCGAGGCGCGCCTCCGCGACCGGCCCCACCCCCCAGATCCGGCCGACCGGCAGCGGATCGAGGAACTCGCGCACCTGCTCGCGCTTTACTTCGAGCAGGCCGTCGGGCTTGGCGAGCCCGCTCGCGATCTTCGCGACGAGCTTCACGGGCGCGATCCCGACCGACACCGCGAGCCCCGTCTGCGTGCGCACCTCCGCGCGCAGCCTCTCGCCGACCGAGCGCGGCGGACCGAGCAGGCGCTCGCTGCCGCTCAAATCCAGGAACGCCTCGTCGAGCGAGAGACCCTGAACGCGCGGCGAATAGCGCGCGAAGATCTCGAAGATCCGCTTCGATTCGCGGCTGTATTTCTTCATCGAGCCGCGGAGGAAGATTCCGTTCGGGCACAGCCGGCGCGCCTCGTA
>DASPGF010000195.1:0-3388 GCA_035620755.1 Myxococcota bacterium | reverse complement strand
TGATGCGCACGTGCTCGGGCATCCCGAAGCCCGAAAGCGGCCGGATGATGATGCCCTCGCGCAGCAGGCGGTCGGCGACGCCCGCTCCCGCGCGCGCGAGCACGAAGTTCGCGTCCGTGGGCCAGGTCTCGATGCCGAGCGCGCCGAGCTCGCGCCGCAGGTAGTCGGCGCCGTCCGCGTTCACCGCGCGGGCGCGCTGCGCGTGCGCATCGTCGTCGAGTGCCGCAAGCGCGCCCACCTCCGCGAGCCGCCCGACGTTGAACGGGTGCCGCGCGCGCTCGAGGTAGCCCGCGAGCTCGGCATCCGCGACCCCGTAGCCGATGCGCAGCCCCGCGAGCCCGAAGATCTTCGAGAAGGTCCGGAGCACCACCGTTCCGGGTCGACGGCGCGTCCACGCGAGCGCATCGGGAAAATCGGCGCGGCGCGCGAACTCGAAATACGCCTCGTCGATCGCGAGCACGGCGCTGTCGGGGAGCGACTCGACGAAGCGGTCGAATTCCCGCGCGCCCACGCTCGTGCCGGTCGGGTTGTTGGGATTGCACACGAACACGAGCCGGGTGCGGGCGGTGACCGCGCGCGACATCGCGTCGAGATCGTGGGTCAGCGCTTCGTCGAGCGGCACGCGCCGCGACGTCGCGCCCATTCCCTGCACGACGACCGGGTACATCGCGAACGAAGGCCACGCGTAGAGCGCCTCGTCGCCCGGGCCGAGCAGGATCTTGGCGAGCAGCTCGAGGATCTCGTCGGCGCCCGCGCCGAACACGAGCTGCGCGCGCTCGACGCCGAGGCGGCTCGCCAGCGCGGCGCGCAGCGAGAAGCTCGCGCCGTCGGGGTAGCGGTGCACGCCCGCGAGCGCCGCGCGAATCGCGGCGATCGCCTTCGGCGACGGGCCGATCGGGCTCTCGTTCGAGGCGAGCTTGATGCAGCCCTCGATGCCGAGCTCGCGCTCGAGCTCCTCGATCGGCTTGCCCGGCTGGTAGGGCTCGAGTGCGCGAATGTGCGGCTTGATGATCGATGCGAGGCCCATCGCCTAGATCCGCCCGCGCTCGACGTCGGCCTTGGGAAACGAGCCGAGCACGCGCTGCGAGTGCGCGATGTTCGAGACGCGCGCGAGCGCGCGCTGCACGCGCTCGTCGCGTTGATGACCCTCGAGATCGAGGAAGAACAGATACTCCCAGGGCTTGCCCTTGATCGGCCGCAGGTGGATCGCCGTGAGGTTGATGCCCTCGTCGGCGAACGGCTCGAGCAGGCGGTGCAGCCCGCCGGGTTCGTCCTTGCGAATCGTGAACACGGCAGATGTGAGATCGTTGCCGGTGGGCTCTGGAGCGCGTTTCCCGATCACGACGAAGCGCGTCGTGTTGTCGCGCCGATCCTCGATCGACGGCTCGACGATGCGCAGGCCGTTGCGCTCGGCGGCGCTCGCGCTGCAGATCGCGGCGAGCGTCGGGTCCTCGGCGGCGAGCTGCGCGGCCGCGGTCGTGCTCACGGTCTCCACGCGCTGTGCGTCGGGCAGGTGGCGCTCCAGCCAGCGCCGGCACTGCGCGAGCGGCTGCGGATTCGAGGCGACGCGCCGGATGTCGGCGAGCCGCCCGCTCTTGGAAGCGAGCTGGTGAGAGATCCGCAGCAGCACTTCGCCGCAGATCGAAACTTCGCTCTCGGCGAACGCATCGAGCGTCTGGGTGACGACGCCTTCCGTCGTGTTCTCGATCGGAACGATGCCGAGGCTCGAGGCTCCGCGCTCCACGGATGCGAACACATCGTCGATGCTCGCCACCGGCTCGAGCGCGACGAGCCGGCCGAACTTCAGGCTTGCGGCCTCGTGGCTGAACGTGCCCTCGGGCCCGAGGTAGGCGATCGAGAGTCGATCCTCGAGCGAGCGCGTCGCCGAGATGATCTCCCGGAATACGGGCGCCAGCCCCTCGTCCGGAAACGGGCCGGGATTCGACTCGACGAGCCGATCGACGATTCGGCGTTCGCGCGCCTCCTCGTAGACGCAGCTGCCGCTCGACTGCTTGAGGCGCCCCACCGCGAGCACCCACTTCGCGCGTTGGTTGAGCTGATCGAGGATGGCGCGGTCGACCGCGTCGATCTGCTCGCGCAGGCGCGCGAGCTCGGCGGTCGCCTCGTCGAGCGCGGCGGCGTCGGGCTTGGACTGTCTCGGCTCGGCCATGCTGCTCCCGTTGCGAGGTGCGGCTCGCGCTGCGGCGCTCCGCGCATCGCACCTTCCCGCCAACCGTCCGGCCCGCCGTCCGGCCCGACGTCGAGCGGGCACCGACACGGCGTCCGACAGCGGCGAGGGTCGGGGAGTGGCCGTTCGGGAGTCACGCGAGTGCCGAAAACCCCGCTAACTCCCTGAAAAACCTTGCGCAAGGTAGTGGAGGCCCGCGGCGCGCGCAATTCTCCAAAACCCGGATTTCATCGGAATTGCAAGGGGTTATCCGGATGTGTCCGCTGCGCGCGCAGCGGCTCGCCCACTCGGACCCTAACTATTCGGAAAATATGAATTTCTCGCGTTCGATGCGGCCAGATACCGATCAAGCGCCGCGGGCTTCGCGTCGATCAATCAGCCACCGGCAAATCCGAAAGGCCCATGCCCGAAATCCACGCTCAGTCCGAGGACCTGACGATCAACAGCCTCGTCACGAAGGTGGTGGCGACGGTCTTCGTGGGCACCTTCGCGACCGCCCTGCTCGTGGGCTGGATCGCGATCCAGTCGACGCGCGACTTCGTGGAGCGGTCGATCGACGAGCGCTACCCGCGCGCCGTCGATCTCGCCGCGCAGGCGAGCGCCACCTGGCTTGCGGCCGCGCGCGCGCGGCTCGAGCACGCGGTCGCAGAGCTCAGCCGGGCTCCGAGCGATGCCGAGCTCGCCGAGGCGCTCGAGAAGGCGCGCGGCTTCGAGGGGATCCGCATCTGCGGTAGCGGCGCCGCGGAGCGCGCGGCCGGCCTCGCGCCGGATTGCCCTCATGCGAGCCGCGACGCGGGCGCGCCGCTCGGATGGCTCGCGACGCGCCGCGCGGACGGCGCGCGGCAGCCCGCGATCGCGACTCCGCTCGTCGCCGCCGAGCGCGGCACGCGCTTCGCGATCGCAGCCTTCGAGCGCAAGCGGCTCGTCGACCTGCTCGGCGTGCACCGGCCCCACCCGGACGCGCTGATGCTGCTCGCATCCCGATCCGGCGAGGTGCTCGCGGGAATCGGCGCAGGCGAGCTGCCGAAGCGCGTCGATCCCGCGTTCGCGCGCCCGAGCGGCGACTCGTCCACACCGAGCGCCGGCTCGATCTGGCGGCGCGCGATCCGCATGGCGCATCCGATCGCAGGCACGCCGTGGCACGTCGTGTTCGAGGTGCCGAGCAGCGTCGTCTATTCACCGCTGCTCGTGCTGATCCGG
>DASPGF010000194.1:0-3663 GCA_035620755.1 Myxococcota bacterium | reverse complement strand
CACTACGACGTGCAGCTAATCGGCGGCATGGTGCTGCACCGGGGCTCGATCGCCGAGATGAAGACCGGCGAGGGCAAGACGCTGGTGTCGACGCTTCCCGCCTATCTCAACGCGCTCGCCGGGCGCGGCGTGCACATCGTGACCGTCAACGACTACCTCGCCCAGCGCGACGCCGCGTGGATGGGTGAGGTGCATCGCTTCCTCGGGCTGTCGGTAGGCGTGATCGTGCACGACCTCGGCGACGCCGGGCGCCGCGGCGCCTACGCGTGCGACATCACCTACGTGACCAACAACGAGCTCGGCTTCGACTACCTGCGCGACAACATGAAGCTCACGCTCGCGCAGTGCGTGCAGCGCGATCTCGCGTACGCGATCGTCGACGAGGTCGACTCGATCCTGATCGACGAGGCACGCACGCCGCTGATCATCTCGGGGCGGTCGGAGCAGAACGTCAACCTCTATGGCGTGGTGAACAAGATCATCCCGCGCTTGGAAATCGGGACCAAGGGCGAGGTCAGCAAGGCCCTCGAGGAGACGGGCGACTACTGGGTCGACGAGAAGGCGCACAGCGCGACGCTCACCGAGGTCGGGGTGCGCAAGGTCGAGCAGATGCTCGGCGTGGAGAACCTCTACGATCCGCAGATGCTGCCGGTGCTGCATGCCGTCAACCAGGCGCTCGCCGCGCACACGCTGAAAAAACTCGACGTCGACTACGTGGTGAAGCTCGGCGAAAGTGGCCGGAAGGAGGTGATCATCGTCGACGAGTTCACCGGCCGGCTGATGCCCGGACGCCGCTGGTCGGACGGCCTCCATCAGGCCGTCGAGGCGAAGGAAGGCATCACCGTGCAGAGCGAGAACCAGACGCTCGCGTCGGTAACGTTCCAGAACTTCTTCCGAATGTACGAGAAGGTGTGCGGCATGACGGGAACGGCCGACACCGAGGCGCCCGAGTTCGCGAACATCTACAACCTCGACGTCACCGTCGTGCCGACCAACAAGCCGATGGTGCGGATCGACATGCAGGACGTCGTGTTCAAGAGCAAGCGCGAGAAGTTCGACGCGGTCGTCGACGAGATCATCGAGCGCAACGGGACCGGCCAGCCGATCCTCGTCGGCACCATCTCGATCGAGACGTCCGAGATGCTGTCGAAGAAGCTCTCGAAGCGCGGCGTGCGCCACAACGTGCTCAACGCGAAGCACCACGAGCGCGAGGCCGAGATCGTCGCGCAGGCAGGAAGGCTCGGCGCGGTCACGATCTCCACCAACATGGCGGGCCGCGGCACCGACATCGTGCTCGGCGGCAACGCCGAGTTCCTCGCGCTCGCGAAGTGCGGCCACGATAAAGCGCATCCCGAGTACCCGACCTGGCTCGCGAGCTTCGAGCGGCAGTGCGCCGAGGAGCGCGAGAAGGTGGTCACGGCCGGCGGGCTGCACATCATGGGGACCGAGCGCCACGAGAGCCGGCGCATCGACAACCAGCTGCGCGGCCGCTCGGGGCGCCAGGGCGACCCGGGCTCGAGCCAGTTCTTCCTCTCGCTCGAGGATGACCTGCTGCGGATCTTCGAGTCCGAGCGAGTCGCCAAGTGGTGGGACCGCGTCGGCGTCGAGGACGGCGAGGCGATCGAGAACCCGCTGCTCACGAGAGTGATCGAGAATGCGCAGACCAAGGTCGAGGCGCGCAACTTCGACATCCGCAAGCACCTGCTCGAGTACGACGACGTGATGAACAAGCAGCGCCAGGCGTTCTACACGCGGCGCCGCACGCTGCTCGCGGATCTCGACATCCACGAAGAGGTGCTCGAGATGGCGGAGGGCGTGCTCGTCTCGCTGCTCGACGTGCACCTGCCCGAGAAGGGCGATCCGGGCGTAGACGACGCGGTCGCGCTCGCGGTAGCCGTCGAGGCGCAGTTCGGCGTTCCGATGAACCCGAGCCAGGAGCCGTTCGAGGTCGCGGGGCGGGCCGCGAGCGATCGCGACGCGCTCGGTCGCGCGATCTTCGAGCGGTTGACCGCCTACCTCGAAGACAAGCGCAAGGCGTGCAACGCGCTCGCCGAGCAGCACGCCGCGATTGGCTACCCGCGTTTCGAGGGCATCGAGCGCGACATCCTGCTGCAGATCCTCGACGCCCAGTGGAAGGATCACCTGCACACCATGGACGGGCTGCGTGAGGGCGTGGGCTTGCGCGGCTACGCGTCGCGCGACCCGAAGCTCGAGTACCAGCGCGAGGGCTACGCGCTGTTCGAGGAGATGAACCAGCGCATCGACGCGCAGGCGGTGAACGTGATCTTCCGCTTCTCGCTTCCCGAGCCGGTCGCGCACGTGCCGGCGCGCTCCGCACCGCCGGCCGCCGCCGCGAGCGAGAGGTCGGCGGCGGCGCGGCCCGGCGCGCCCGGCGCCGCGGATGCGCGGCGCGGCAGCGAGCCGCACGCGCCCAAGGTCGGGCGCAACGACCCGTGCCCCTGCGGCTCGGGTCGCAAGTACAAGAAGTGCTGCGGGGCGCTCTGATTGAGCGCCGCGCGGTGAGAGCCTCGAGCGCGCTCGGTGTACCGGGCTTCCGCGCCGCGGGCGTTCACTGCGGCGTGAAGCGGCTCGGCCTCGACCTCGCGCTGATCGCGAGCGACCGCCCGGCGCGCGCGGCGGGCGTGTTCACCCGGTCGACGATCGTCGGCGCACCCGTCGAGCTCACGCGGGATCGCGTCCGCGCGGGCTGCGCGCGCGCGATCGTCGTCAACAGCGGCGTCTCGAACGTCGCGATGGGCGAGCAGGGCCGCCGCGACGCAGCCGAGATGGCGCGCTGCGCGGCCGCGCAGCTCGGCGCGCCCGCCGAGCAGGTGCTCGTCGCGTCGACGGGCGTGATCGGCGTGCGCCTCCCGATGCCGCGGATCCGGCGCGGCATCCGCCACGCGGCCGCCGCGCTCGCGCCGGCGGGCCTGTGCGACGCCGCCGAGGCGATCCGGACCACCGACACGCGCGCGAAGACCGCGCTCGCGACCGCGCGGGTCGACGGTCGAGAGGTGACGATCGCCGGCATCGCAAAGGGGTCGGGGATGATCGAGCCGGACATGGCGACCATGCTCGCGTTCCTGCTGACCGACGCGGCCGTATCCGCCCCCCACCTCGCGCGCGTGCTGGGCGACGCCGCGGATGCGAGCTTCAACCGACTCAGCGTCGACGGCGAGACCTCGACGAGCGACATGGCGCTGCTGCTCGCGAACGGCGCCGCGGGTAATCGCGAGCTGCGCGGCCCGCGCAGCCCCGGCGCGGCGGCGTTTGCGGCGGCGGTCGAGCGCGTCGCGGTCGCGCTCGCGCGCGAGATCGCGCGAGACGGAGAGGGCGCGACGAAGCTCGTGACGGTGCGTGTCGAGGGTGCGGCGAGCGCGCGCGACGCGGAGCGCGCCGCGCGGCGCATCGCCAACTCGATGCTCGTGAAGACCGCGCTCTATGGCGGCGACGCCAACTGGGGGAGGATCCTGCAGACGGTCGGCGCCGCGCGCGTGCGCGTGAACCTCGACCGCGCGCGCGTGCGGCTCTCGGGCGTGACGGTATTTCGCGAGGGCACGTCCGCGGGGCCGGGCGCGCGCAAGCGGGCCGCGCGCGCTCTCCAGGCGCACGAGGTCGAGCTCGCGGTGGAGCTCGGGGCGGGTCGCGCCGCCGCGCAGGTCT
>DASPGF010000193.1:0-4608 GCA_035620755.1 Myxococcota bacterium | reverse complement strand
CGGAGCCCGGCCCGCACCTGATCGAAGTGCCGATCTGACTGCGCGCTGCGCGTACGGCCCGGCCAACCGGGGAAAGTGGAGCTGCGCCGGCTAGTGGATCGCGCCGGGCTCGCGGAGCATGAACTCGGCGATCCGCGCGTCGAACTCGGCGCCGCCTTCGGTGACGAAGTGGTAGCTCCCCTCCATCGAGCCGAACGGCGTCGGCAGCGGACAGCCCGAGGTGTATTCGTAGGACTCGCCGGGATCGATCACGGGCTGCTCGCCGATCACGCCGGGGCCGCGAACTTCCTCGGTCCGCCCGCTCGCGTCGCGGATCAGCCAATGTCGCGAGATCAGCTGCACGACCTCGCTTCCCTCGTTCGAGATGCGAATCGTGTAGAGGAAGAACCAGCGCATCGGCTCGGAGTGCTCGGGCGCGAAGCGCGCCTTCACCTCGATGCGAATTCCCTCGGTCACGGCCTCCGATGTGGTCACCAACGCGACGAGCTCCCCTCCATGGCTCCCCGGTGCTGAACTCTATGGCCGATCGTTCGACGCGGCCAGCGCTGCGCGGCGCGGGCTACGCTGCGGCCATGTCGCGCCTGCCGCTGCATCGCGAGATCGGCTGGATCTTCGGCTACGGATCGCTGCTGTGGCGGCCCGACTTTCCGCATCTGCAGCAGCGAGCGGGCTTCGTCCGCGGCTGGGCGCGCCGCTACTGGCAGGGGTCGACCGATCACCGCGGCATCCCCGGCGCGCCGGGTCGGGTCGTGACGCTCGTGCGCGCCGCGTCGGAGCAGCGCTGCTGGGGCATCGCGTTTCGCGTCGCGCCCGAGGCCTGGGAGAGCGCGATCGAGACTCTCGACCACCGCGAGCGCGGCGGGTTCGCTCGCGTCGAGGTCCGCGTCGAGTTTCGCGACCCGAGCGAGCCCGCGGTTCGAGCGCTCGTCTACGTCGCCGACGAGCGCAATCCGAACTTCGCCGGGCCTGCGAGCGAGGCCGAGATCGCCGCGCAGATTCGCGATGCGCGCGGCCCGAGCGGGTCGAACGCCGCGTATGCGCTGCGCCTCGCCGCCGCGCTTCGCGAGATCGACGCCGACGACGAGCACGTGTTCGCGGTGGCGGACCTGCTCGGCGCGCCGCCGCCGCGCCGCGCGCGTTGAGCGTCTGCTAGACTCAGCCGCCGGTTTCGCACACGGAGCGCCAGCCATGGGTATCGATCCCGCCACGCGGCAACGCATCGAGGCGATCATCGCCTCGAACGACGTCGTGCTGTTCATGAAGGGCACGCGCGAGGCTCCGCAGTGCGGATTCTCGGCGACCGTGGTCGGGATCCTCGACGGCTTCGTCGCCGACTACGCGACCGAGAACGTGCTCGCCGACCACGCGATCCGCGAGGGCATCAAGGAGTTCTCGCAGTGGCCGACCATCCCGCAGCTCTACGTGCGCGGAGAGTTCCTCGGCGGCTGCGACATCGTCCAGGAGCTTGCCGCGTCGGGCGAGCTCGCGAAGGCGATCGGCATCAGCGCCGCGGCGCCGAGCGAGCCGCCCGCGATCCGCGTGACGCCCGCAGCCGCGCAAGCGCTGCGCGCAGCGCTGCGCTCCGCGCCCGACGACGCTGTCCTCCACCTCGGAATCGACGCGCGCTTCCAGAACAAGCTCTTCTTCGCGCCGCGCGCGCCGCACGAGATCGGCATCGAGTGCGAAGGCATTTCGCTCGCGCTCGATCCGTTGAGCGCAGGCCGCGCGAACGGCGTGACGATCGACGTGGTCGACTCGCCGCGCGGCTCGGGCTTCCGCATCGACAACCCGAACGCTCCCGTCGCGGCTGGCTAGCCGCCCGCGCAGCTCCGCCCTCTTCTGACGTAGCCACCGCTGGCGGGGGCCCGGTTTGCCGTGGCTCGATAACCGCCCGCGCAGTTCCGCTTTCTGCCGAGTGGTCCGCCGCTGGCGGGGGCCCGGTTCGCGGTGGTGGGCGCTCGCGGCTGCCCAGTCGGCCTGGCGATCGGATTAGCGAGCGCCCGCCGGCGGGGGCGGATCGAGCGGCCGCGCGCTGCGCGAGTGGGCGGCCGCGCGCGGCGGCTTGGCGCGCCGCTGCGGCTTCGCTCCGCTCTTCGCGCCGCCATTCGCGCCGCGGTTCGCGTTGCCGTTCGCGTTGCCGATCCGGAACGCGGCGCGCGCGCTCTCGTCCCAGCGCGCGACCGGCAGCTGGTCGCGCGCCTCCCGAATCCTCTCGAACAGCGCGGTCGCCGTCGGCTGCTGCGTCGACCACTCGTCGGCGAACGAGCCCGAGCGGATCTCCGCGAGCACCTCGCGCATGGTCTGCTTGATCGGATCGCCGAGCGAGAGGAAGCGCGCGCCGCGCGTGATGGTTCCGTACTGGCTCGTGCGCGAGTGGAAATCCATCTGCTTCATCATCCCCACCTCGCGCATCTTCTCGAGCGAATAGGAGAGCTCGCCGGAGAGGTAGAGCTCGAGCATCACGGCCTCCGGCGGATAGCCCGCCTCGACGAGCAGCTCGATCGCGCTCATCAGCACGCGGCCGAACGCGGGCCCGAATGCCTGCTCGGTGAACAGGTCGAGCGTAGCCTCGTCGCGCATCGACATCTCGATGCAGCCGGCGCGGGTCGAGCCGATGCCCTTGGCGATCGCGAGCGTGCGCGCGCGCGCGGTGCCGGTCGCGTCTTCGTGCACGCACACGAAGCTCGGAAAGCCAGCGCCCGCGAGGAAGGTCTCGCGCACGCCGATGCCGATCATGCGCGGCGCGACGAGCGCGACGTCGACACGCGCAGGAAGCTGAATCATGTCGAAAGCGATGTTGTAGCCCGATGCGAACACCACGAGGTCGCCGTACGCGAGCTGCGGCGCGACGTGCGTCTTGAACACCTCCGGCATGACTTCATCTGGAATCAGCAGCATCACGATGTCGGCCAGCGCGCTCGCCTCCGCGATGCCCGAAACGCTGAAGCCGTCGCGCCGCGCGAGCTCGGCGCCCGCATCCGGGATCGTGCCGATGATCACGTTGGCGCCCGAATCGCGCAGGTTGAGCGCCTGCGAGCGGCCCTGGTTGCCGTATCCGATCAGCGCGATCGTCTGATCGTCGAGCACCTTCAGGTCGGCGTCTTCATCGTGGTAGATGCGGGCCATTCAGGCTCCCTCCGGGGCGGGCATTCGCAGCTTAGCATCGTCCGCGAGGCGGCCAGCCCCGCGGAGCGCTTCGGGAGCCCCGCGTCGCGGCGGATTCTCGCGAATCTCGACGATCCGAGAGCAGCTCGCGGAAGCGCAGCAGCAGCCGCGGCGCATCGGGACACTCCTGGACCGACTCGAGGCGCGCGTCGGCGTCGATGTTCTCGGCGAGCAGCTGCGCGCGGCGCGCTTCGATGTAGCCGCGCATCACGCGCGCGTCGAACTCGGGATGGAACTGCACGCCCCAGGCCGCGGCGCCGAACGAGAACGCGCTGTTCGGGTCGCCTCGTGTCGAGGCGAGACGCACCGCTTCGCGCGGGAGCTCGACCACGGCCTCGGAGTGCGTGACGTGGACGGGAAACGAGCTTCCGACGGCAGCGAACAAGTCGTCACGAGCCGCCGCGGCTTCGAGCCGAAGAGAAACGGTTCCGATCTGGCGCCCGCGCGGGTTGGGCGCGACGCGGCCGCCCAGCGCGTGTGCGAGCAGCTGATGTCCGAAGCAGATGCCGAGCACCGGGATTCCGCGCGAAACGGCGCCGCGCAGCCACTCGGCGCCGCGCTCGCTCCAGCTCTCGCGGTGCGAGACCATCGCGCTCGACCCCGTGACGACGATGCCCGCGAATCGCGCGGGGTCGGGCAGCGCGCCGCCGTCGAACGCCGACGCGACCGCGACTTCGCTCGGCTCGAGCTGCATTCCCGCGCCGATCCAATCCTCGAAGTCGCCGTGCTCGCCGCGCAGCGACTCGAGCGTGGTGCCGGTCTTCACGATCAACAGCGGGTTCATCGCGGGAGCTTCTCGCGTGGGCCGATCGACCAACTATCTAGCCAAACGCGGCGGCCGGCTCTAGATTGGGCGCGGCATGCTCACCGGAATCCGCGCAGCGCGGATCCTCGCCGCGCTGCTGATCTCGATGCTCGGCTGTCAGACGACGCGATCGTGGAACGACGGCTGCGCGGGTGTCTACTCGGGCGTGCGCTACTTCGCGAGCCAGCGGGATTCGCTGCCCTGGGACGGCAAGGTGTTCTTCACGCTGGATCTGCCGCTCACCGTCGTCGCCGACACGGTTCTGCTACCCGCGTCGGTGTGGGTCGATCGGGTCGAGCCGATGAGCGGGTGGGTGCCCGGATGCCGCTGGGCGGATTGAGCGGAGCGGGTGGGGTCTCACGGCTCGAGCGGGACGGAACCGCCGACTGCAGCGGCTGCGCGCCGAGCCTGCGGGAGCGAGGCACGCGCGTTGCGCTGATCGATGGCGATGCGCGGCTGATCGACGGCTTTCTCACGCGCTCCGAATCCGACGCCTTTCTCGAGCAGCTGCTCCGGCTCGTCGCATGGGAGCAGCAGGTGATTCGGATCGCGGGCCGCTCGGTCGCGTCGCCGAGGCTCTCCGCGTGGTACGGAGATCCCGGCGCGCGCTACTGCTATTCGGGGCTTGCGCTCGAGCC
>DASPGF010000192.1:0-5741 GCA_035620755.1 Myxococcota bacterium | reverse complement strand
CAGCAGGGCCTTCTCTTCCGGAGGCAGCGGGAGCGTGGACGCGACCACGTCCGCGAGCAGGCCCGCGCCGGGAATGCCCGACACGAAGTTCTTCCACTCCTCGGGGTAGTCGTCGTGCAGGTCGATCACCCGATGCGCGAGCGCGACGACCTTCTTCCAGATCACCTCGGTCCCGTCCGGATCGGGATCGACGTCCTCGAGCAGCTCGACGCGCATCCGCATCGCAGGTGAGGTTGCGACCGGCGCGCCGAGGCGGGTCCTCGCGACGCCGACGACGATCGCCTGCTTGCCGTGGCCGCGCGCGTCGATGATCCGGACCACGCGCGCCACGCAGCCGACCGGGTGGAGCTCGTCGAAGCCCGGATCCTCGGTGGAGGCATCGCGCTGGCTCGCGACGATCAGGAAGTTGGTCTGACCCGCCTCCGCGAGCGCGGCGAGCGACTTCTCGCGGCCGACCGCGAGCGGAACCGTGACGCCGGGAAACACGACCACGTCGCGCACGGGCAACACGGGCAGGATCGCGGGAATCTCGACGGATTCCTGACCCGCCATGACGTGGACTTGCTGGGGGTTCTCGCTCTCGGCCACGCGGCTCCCGGTCTCGGAGAAAACCCCGCTAGGCTAAGCGCGGCCGAGGTCGGGTCAAGCCCCGCGCGCGCGAGCAGCTGGTGCCCGGGACTGGAGTCGAACCAGCATGAGGTAACCCCCACTAGGACCTGAACCTAGCGCGTCTACCAATTCCGCCACCCGGGCGAGACGCGGATCCTAAGTCGGGAGCGCGGCGTCGTCAATCAGCGGCGGCGGTCGAGCGCCCGCGCGCGGCGCGCTCTCAACCGAGCGCAGCGAGCAAGCGATCGATTTCCTGCTCGGAGTTGTAGAAGTGCGGCGACGCGCGCACTGCACGCCAGCGCTCCACGACGAAGATGCGCGCAGCGCGCAGTCGCCGAACGGTGTCACGTGGAGCTGTGCGTGGCATCGAGAACGAGACGATCCCGGACGCGAAGCCGCGATCTCGCGGGCTCGCGACGCTCGCTCCGCGCGCGAGCAGGCCGTCGACCAGTCGATCCGTGAGCGCGAGCACGCGCTCTCCGATTGCGGCGACCTCGAGCTCGAGCAGCAGGTCGATCGCGGCGCCGAGGCCGAGGATTCCGGCCGTATTCGGAGTTCCCTCCTCGAAGCGCCCCGCACCGGCCTGCAGGTCCATGTGATAGGTGTCGAAGTCGAGGTTGTTCGACACGCTGCGCCAGCCGATGATCCGCGGCGCGATCCGATCCCGCGCCCGCTTCGAGCAGAAGAAGATCCCGCAGCCCTCGACGGAGAGCAGCCACTTGTGGCCGTCCGCGGCGAGGAAGTCGATCCCGCAGCGCTCGACGTCGATCGGAAAGCAGCCCAGGCTCTGGATCGCGTCGACGCAGAACAACACCCCGCGTTCGCGGCATAGCGCGCCGAGCGCCTCGAGGTCGTTGCGCGCGCCCGTGCCGAACTCGACCGAGGAGAGCGCGAGCAGGCGCGCGCGCGGATCCTGCAGCGCAGCCTCGACGCTCTCGATCGGCAGCGCGCCGTCGACGCTGCGCAGCATCACGGTCTCGACGCCGAGGTCGCGCAGGCTCCACCACGGGTAGACGTTCGACGGGTACTCGAGGTCGCAGGTGACGACCTGGTCTCCGCGCCGCCAGTCGAGTCCCGTCGCGACGATGCCGATGCCCTCCGTCGTGTTCTTGACGAACGCGACCTCGTCGGCGCTCGCGCCGATCAGCAGCGCGGCGCGTGTGCGTACGCGCTCGACCTCCGCATCGAAGCATCGCGCGTACTCGAACGCGCCGCGCTGGCTCGCCTCCGCCGCGTAGCGGCGAAGCGCCTCGTCGACGCGGCTCGAGATCGGTGCGACGCCCGCATTGTTGAAGTAGGCGAGCTGCTGTGTCACCGGAAACAGGCTGCGGGTGCGCTCCCAGCGCGGAGCGCTCGGTAGAGCGGAGCCTGTCGCTCGCGATTCCGGCATGCGCGCCACGGTCAACCGCTCGCGCGCGGCGGAACGCGTGCCGCGGTCGCATCGGCGCGGCGCACGCCGCGCGACGGGCTTCCGGCGCGCGCTCGCTGCGCTGCGCGTGTCGCGTCCACACGCTGCGCGCGAGCGCGCTCGATCAGCTCGGGTATCGGCCACGTCGCGGGCAGGCGAACCCGGTCGCCGCGCTTGGTGCGGAACCACAGATGGCCGTGATCGCCCGCGTGCCGCATCAGCTCGACCAGCAGCGAGACGTCCTGACGGCAGTAGCGCTCGATCTCATCGATTCGACCCTGCTTCCACCAGCTCAACGCCTGTAGGCCGTCGCCGCGCTTGCTCGCGCCGAGCGTCTCCTCTGCAAGATGCCCGAGCGAGAGCCGGTAACCGAGCCGCTCGTGGATCGCCGCGAGCATGTCGAAGGTCGGCAGCACGCGCAGCTCGCGGTCCGTGTAGCCGCGCAGCACCGCGTAGTCGAAGTCGAGCACGTTGAAGCCGACGATCAGGTCGGCCGCGGCGAGGCGATCGATCAGCCGCGGTACGTCGCGCTCGAAGAAGGTCTCGTACTGCTCGTTGCGGCTGTCGAACAGCACCGCGAGCGCGACGCGCATCAGCGGCGCGTTGTGCCACCCGCCCACCTCCTCGGCGCTGCGCTGCGTCTCGAGGTCGAAGTAGACGATGCGCGGCGCGGCGGTCGGCGCTGCGTGCGCGGTGGGCTGCGCGGGCTCGGCATCGGCGATCTCGATGCGCGCCGGCGCGCGTTGTGCGGGCAGCGGATCCCTGCCGAGCAGAAGCCGCAGCGCGAGGATCGATGCGGTCTTGTCGATCGGGCGGTTGCCGCTCCCGCACTTCGGCGAGTGCACGCAGGCCGGGCATCCGTCGTCGCACGCGCAGTCGGCGATCAGGTCGCAGGTGGCGTCGAGCAACGCCTCCACGCGCCCGAACATGCTCGCCGCGAGACCGACACCGCCCGGCTGCGCGTCGTAGAAGAAGATCGCCGCGCGGCCGGTCTGCGGGTGCCGCGTGTAGGAGATGCCCGCCACGTCGTGCCGGTCGCAGAGCGCGAACAGTGGAAACAGCGACAGTGCCGCGTGCTCCGAGGCGTGGATGCCGCCCATCACGTGGCGGCTCGCGGTTTCGAGCGCCTGTGCGATCTCGTCGGGGAACTCGAGCCAGATGCCCACCGTTTCGAACGAGGTCGGGGGGAGGTCGAGCGGCTCGCTGCCGAGCAGCTCCTGTCCGCGAATGCGCCTGCGCTCGAAGCCCGTGACGGTCTTGGTGACGCGCACGCGCCCCTGCACGACCAGGAAATTGCCAGCGGGGCGCGAACGCTCGCGGCTGAGGATCTCGGTCTGCTTCTCCGACAGCGCGCGTGTGTAGTACGCGGAGCTCACCGCGCGCACGCTGACCGCGCGCTCGTCGAGGTCGAGCCGCGTGACGAGGAATTGGCGGCCGTGGTGGAGGTAGATCGCGCCCTCGTGGCACTCGGAGAAGACGTTCGCCGAGCCGATCGTGCCCACCATCTCGGGAGCGCCGCCGTCCGAGCGCTCGGCGCAGATCGCGTAGCTCGCGCCGATCTGGCGCAGGCTCACGTCGCGATGGGGGCGCAGGCGCGCCGAGAACCACTCGGTCCCCGTCTCGCTGCGCAGCAGGCGGCCCTGCTGCTCGAGCTGCTCGATCCGCCCGCGCATGCTGGGCTCGCGCAGCCACGGCTCGTCGGCGCGCAGCGGCAGCTCGCTCGCCGCGCAGGGCAGGTGGGCCGCGGCGACCTCGTCGTTGCTCGGGTCGACGACCGCGTGCTCGAAGCCGCGGCGCGTGAGCTCGTAGGGGTGCGACACGAGATACTGGTCGAGCGCATCCGGCTGCGCGATCAGCGCGATCGCCGCACGGCCGCGCCGTCCGACGCGCCCCGCGCGCTGCCAGGTCGCGACCTGGCTGCCCGGATATCCCACCAGCAGGCACACATCGAGGCCGCCGACGTCGATCCCGAGCTCGAGCGCCGAAGTCGAGATGACACCGCGCAGCTCTCCCGCGAACAGCCGGCGCTCGATGTCGCGGCGTTCCGACGGCAGAAAGCCCGCGCGATACGAGCTGATCTTCGCCGCGAGCTGCGGCTCGGCCTCGAGCACCCATTGATGGATCAGCTCGGTGATGACGCGCGCCTTGGTGAACGCGATCGTCCGCAGGCCGAGGCCGACCGCGAGCCGGAACAGCCGTGCCGCGAGGCTGTAGGGCGAGCCGCTCGGCCGGAAGAACAGGATCTGGCGCTCGGCCCTCGGCGCGCCGCTCGCCGTGACGACTTCGAACGCGTGCCCGGTGAGCTGCATGGCGAGCTCGCCCGGATTCGCGACCGTCGCCGACGCCGCGACGAATTGCGGACGCGCGCCGTGGAAGCGCGCGATGCGATCGAGGCGGCGCAGCAGCTGGGCGACGTGGGAGCCGAACACGCCGCGGTAGATGTGGAGCTCGTCGATCGCGACGACCTCGAGCCGCTCGAAGAACGCTCGCCAATTCGCGTGGTGCGGCAGGATTCCCGCGTGGAGCATGTCGGGGGTCGTGATCAGCACCTGCGGCGGCGATTCGCGAATCCTTCGGCGGTCGCGATCGCTCGTGTCACCGTCGTAGACGGCGACGCGAACGTGCGCGGCCGCCGCGCCGAGATCTGCGACATCGCGCTCGAGCCGCCGGCGTTGATCCCACTCGAGCGCTTTGAGCGGAAACAGGTAGAGCGCGCGGCTGTCGGGGTTGGCGATCGCGCGCTGCAGCGCCGCGAAGTTGTAGACCAACGTCTTGCCGCTCGCCGTCGGCGTCGACAACACGAAGTGGCTGCCGCGTTCGAACAGCCGCAGCGCGCGACCCTGGTGGCTGTAGAGCTCGCGGATCTGCTGTCCCGCGAGCAGCGGCTCGAGCGGTTCGAACGAGGCAGGCAGCGCGGGCTCGAACTCCGGCGCCGCGCCGGGAAGCGTCTCGATGTGCGCGAGCACTTCGGCGAGCTCTCGCTCGGCCTCGATCGCTCGCGCGAAGTCCCGGACGTCGGCCACGAGCTCCCTTCGATGCGCCCGAGCCGCAGCCACCCGTTGCGGGTGGCACGGCGCGCCGCGCGCTCCACGAATCGGAGGAGGAGCGCGGGGCGCCGCGGCTGGCTCGAGGCGACGGTTGGCGTCGGAGGCTTGCGCAGACTATCTCGCGGGCGGGCCGCACAGCAAGCCCCGCGTCGCCTTGCCCGCCGGGGGCGAGCTCGTGCATGCTTGACGTCGATGCGCCTGTCGCTCCAGGTCCAGTATGCGATCTGCGGCAGCTTCGATCTCGCCTACAACGGCGGCGGAGCGCCCGTCCAGGTTCGCGTCATCAGCGAGCGTCAGGCGATTCCCGCGCGCTATCTCGAGCAGATCTTCCAGCGGCTGCGCCGCGCGGGATTGATCCGGAGCAAACGCGGCCCCGGGGGCGGCTACACGCTCGCGCGCTCCTCGGCGCAGATCACGCTGCTCGCGATCGTCGAAGCGCTCGAGGGGCCGCTCTCCGAAGGGCTCGCGCTGGATCCCCCGGCCGACGCGGAGCGCTGCGATTTCCGGCCGGGCTTCGTCGGGGGCATCGTCGCCGAGAGCGTCGCGGGTGCGCTCGCCGAGATCAACCTCGATTCGCTGTGCAAGCAGGCCGCTCGCGCCGAGCTTCGCCGGGCGCGACCCGATGCTCCCATGTACTTCATCTGACGCGCGCCCCGCGCGCGGCGCGGGCGGTCGCG
>DASPGF010000191.1:0-3664 GCA_035620755.1 Myxococcota bacterium | reverse complement strand
CTGCGATCTCGGAGACCTCGAGCGGCTCGTCGCCTTGGCGGGAGAGGCTGGCGCGGCATTCGTGGGGATCCCTCCACTGCACCATCTGCGCAACCTCGGCGGCGACGTGAGCCCCTACGCGCCGGTAAGCCGCCTGTACCGCAATCCGCTCTACCTCGACGTGGAGGCGATCCCGGAGCTCGCGGACTGCGAGGCGGCGCGCGCGCGAATCGCAAATCCGAGCGTGAGGGCGCGCCTCGCGGCGCTGCGCGCATCGAAGCTCGTCGACTACGAGGGCATATCCGAGCTCGAGCGCGAGATCCTCCTGCTGCTGCATCGGACCTTCTCGGCGACGCACAGGAATCGGCCGACGCCGCGCGGCCGCGCGTACGCTCGCTACTGCGAGCAGGAGGGCGATGCGCTCACCGATTTCGCGACCTGGCTCGCGCTCGACGCGCACCTCTCCGACGGCGCGCCTCGCGACTGGCGGCAATGGCCGGCCGACTACCGAGATCCGCGCTCGCCGGGCGTCCGGCGCTTCCGCGACGAACACGCCGCGGAGGTGGACTTCCATCGCTACGTCCAGTTCGAGCTCGACCGCCAGCTCGAGCGCTGCGCGCGCACTGGCGACGCGGCGGGTCTGCGGATCGGATTGCTCGGCGATCTCGCGCTCGGGTCGAGTGCAGCGGGCGCCGACGCGTGGATGTATCCGGACCTGTTTGCCGACGGCGTACGCGTCGGAGCTCCGCCCGACGACTTCAATCCCCAGGGCCAGGACTGGTCGACGCCCCCGCTCGATCCGCGGCGCCTCCGCGATCAGGGTTACCGGCTCTGGAGCCGCGTGCTGCGCGCGTCGTTCTCCCACACGGGGGCGCTGCGCATCGATCACGCCATGGCGGTCTCGCGTCTCTACTGGATTCCGCCGGGCTGCGCTCCGACCGAGGGGGCGTACGTGCGGTATCCGGCGCAGGACCTGCTCGCGATCCTTGCGCTCGAGAGCAACCGTCACCGCGCGGTCGTGATCGGCGAAGATCTCGGGACCGTGCCACCCGGCTTTGCGGCGCTGCTCGCGCGCTGGGGGATCCTCTCTTGGCGCGTGCTCTATTTCGAGCGCAGCAAGAAGGGATTCCGCGCAGCGCGACGCTACCCGCGACGCGCCCTCGTCACCGCCAATACCCACGACCTCCCACCGCTCGCTGGGTTCGTGCGCGGCCGCGACCTCGAGATGCGGCGGAGAGTCGGGGCGATCGCGAGCGATCGCGAGCTCGCTGCGGCGCGGGCCGAGCGCGCCGACGCGTGCCGCGCGCTGGCGCAGCGCCTTGCCACCGAGGGGATCCTCGCTGCCGGCGAGCCGCTTCCCGCGCCGCCCCGGCTGTGCGCGGCCGTCCACGCGTTCCTGTCTCGCACGCCCGCGCCGCTCGTCGGCCTCGCGCTCGACGACCTCGCCGGCGAGAGCGAGCCCGTGAACCTGCCGGGCATCGGGCCGGATCGCTTCCCGAGCTGGCGTCGGCGCATGGCGTGCTCGCTCGATGAGATTCCACCGCTACTAGCCCGGGCAGCTCCGCTCTCTGTTGACGGATCCGCGGCTTGCCGGGGCCCAGTTGGCCTCGCTGGATCAGCCGGGATTGCGGGGGACGTGCCCGAAGCGCCGGGTCGCGGCCGCAGAGGGCAGCGCCGCCGTTAGTATTGCGGCGGGGGGAAGATCCGGTGCTGAAGCAGCCTCGCGTCGCCTACTTCTCGATGGAGATCGCGCTAGCGCCGGGCGTTCCCACCTACGCGGGCGGCCTCGGCGTGCTCGCGGGTGACATCGTGCGGTCCGCGGCCGACCTCGGAGTTCCGATGGTGGCGGTGTCCCTGCTCCACCGTCAGGGCTATTTCCACCAGCGGCTCGACGCGCGGACGGGGCAGCAGACCGAGGAGGCCGCGTGCTGGTCCGTCGAGGAGTTCGCGCAGCCGCTCGAGGCGCGCTCCGAGATCGGGATCGAGGGGCGAAAGGTCGCGCTGCGCGCCTGGTGCTACCGGGTGCAGGGAGTCCGCGGCGCGGAGGTGCCGGTCTTGCTCCTGGACTCGGACCTTCCCGAGAACACCGTGCAGGATCGCGCGCTGACAGGGCGCCTCTACGGAGGTGACGACCGCTACCGACTGGCGCAGGAGACCGTGCTCGGAATCGGCGGCCTGCGCATGCTCCGTGCGCTTGGCTTCGATCGCATCCTCCACTTCCACCTGAACGAGGGACACGCCGCACTCGCCGTGCTGGCGTTGCTGGAGGAGCGGCGGGAGAGCAAAGACCGACGCGATCCGAAGGCCGATCTCGAGGCGGTCCGCGAACAGTGCGTCTTCACCACCCATACGCCCGTCCCTGCCGGCCACGACATCTTCCCGCTCGACCTCGTGAAGTCGGTGCTCGGCGACGGTGGCGCGGCGCTGCTCGTCGAGCTGGGCCAGCGCCAAGCGGTCAACCTGACCGACCTCGCGCTCGCGAGCTCGCGCTTCATCAACGGCGTGGCGATGCGACACGGCGAGGTGTCGAGAAACATGTTTCCGGGCTATCCGATCCGCTCGATCACGAACGGCATCCACCCGCCGACCTGGGCCACGTCGTCGTTCGCGGCGCTGTTCGATCACCAGATCCCGCCGTGGCGCCAGGATCCGCTCGCGCTGCGCAGCGCGGTGGGGATCCCGCTGTCGGAGATCCGCTGGGCTCATGACCGCGCCAAGCGCGCGCTCGTCGAGCGCGTCAATGCGGAGACCGGCGCTGGGTTCGAGTGCGACACGCTCACGATCGGCTTCGCGCGCCGCGCCACGGCCTACAAGCGCGCGACGCTGATTTTCCGCGACGTCGAGCGCCTCGCCTCGATCGCAGCGCAGCGCGGCGCGATCCAGCTCGTCTTCGCGGGCAAGGCGCATCCCCGCGACGAGGAGGGAAAGGCGCGCATCCGTGAGGTCTTCGCGATGCGCGACGCGCTGCGCGGGCGGGTATCCGTCGCCTATCTCGCCGATTACGACATGGAGCTCGGCCGCCTGCTCTGCGGCGGCTGCGACGTCTGGCTCAACACGCCGATCCCGCCGCTCGAGGCATCCGGCACGAGCGGCATGAAGGCCGCGCTCAACGGCGTGCCGAGCCTGAGCGTGCTCGACGGCTGGTGGCTCGAAGGTCACGTAGAAGGGGTGACGGGATGGGCGATCGGCAACGACGAGGGCGCCGCCGGCTCGCGGGCCTCGGCGCTCGATGCCGCGCACGCCGAGGGGCTCTACGCGAAGCTCGAGAACGCGATCCTTCCGTGCTTCTACGGCGAGCCCGAGCGCTTTCTGCAGATCAGGCGCTCGACGATCGCGCTGAACGCCTCGTTCTTCAACACCCAGCGAATGCTCGTCGAGTACCTCTACGAGGCGTACTTCGACTCCGGCACGCTGCACGCGAGGCGATGAATGCGACGCTGCGCGGTCGCCGCGGCCCGGATCGCCGCCGCGACGACCGCCGCCGCATCGAACGGGGCCTCGAGCAGCACGCGGTGCGGAACCTGCGTGAGCGCCCTCGCCTCCGGACTCGCGCTACCGAGCGAGACCACCACGGCCGCCACGCGCTCGTCGTCGCCGAGCAGGCGGCCCCAGCGCGGATCGTCCGCCTCCAGCGAGCCTGCGTCGAGGACGACCATGCACTCGCACGGCCTGTGCTCGCCGATCT
>DASPGF010000190.1:0-11851 GCA_035620755.1 Myxococcota bacterium | reverse complement strand
GCTCGCCGTCTCGGAGCCGGCATGGGCGCGGGCTCGCTCCGAAAACCAGTCGCTCAGCACGCGCCCATGCCGGCTCCGAGTGCGTGCATCGCGATATGCGAGGAAGAGCGTTCGCGCGGCGAATCTCAGCGCGAGCGACTGCGCTGGTAGCGGTTGACGGCACGCACGTGATCGTCGTAGGTGTCGGAGAACTCGTGCGTGCCGTCGTTGCGCGAGACAAAGAACAGACTGCGGCTCTCGGCCGGGTGCACGACGGCGCGCAGCGAGTCCGCGCCGGGGTTCGCGATCGGGCCCGGCGGCAATCCCGCGATCTGGTAGGTGTTGTAGGGGTTCTGCGCATTCTCGAGATCCGCGCGACGCAGGTTGCCGTCGAAGTCGGGGATGCCGTAGATCACGGTCGGGTCGGTCTCGAGACGCATGCCGCGCTCCAGCCGATTGCGGAACACCGCCGCGATCAGCGGCCGCTCGTCGGGCACCGCGGTCTCCTTCTCGACGATCGACGCGAGCGTCACGACCTCGCGCATCGACATGCGCTGGCGTCGCGCCTCGGGCTCGAGCTCGCGCCACACCTCGAGGAACGCGCCGACGAGCGTCGCGGCGATCTCGCGCACCGAAAGGCCGCGCGGCAGCCGGTAGGTCTCCGGGAACAGGTAGCCCTCGAGCGTCTGGCCTTCGACACCGAGAGCTGTCGCGCTCGCGGCGTCGCGCGCGAATGCGAGGAAGGCCGCGGCATCGGCGACTCCCGCCGCCTCGAGACGCTGCGCGACCTGTGATGCGGTGATTCCCTCCGGCAGCACGATCTCGTAGGTCACGACGCGGCCCTCGGCGATCCGCGTGAGGATCTCGTCGGGCGCGTGCGCCGCGGAGAGCTCGTACTCGCCGATCTGCAGCGCGCGCTCGAGATCGCGGTAGCGCGCGAGCAGCTTGAAGGCGAGCGCGCTGCGGATCACACCGCGCGCCTCGAGCTCGCGCGCCACCTCGCCGAGGCTCGCGCCAGGCTGCACCTCGAAGATCAGCGGCGGCGCGGCGTCGAGCGCGGGCGACAGCGCCCAACGCAGCTGCGCGGCGATCGCAGCCACGCCGAGGAGCACCAGCGCGGCCCCAGCCAGCGCGAGCGCGAGCGCGCGCCGTCTCACTCGCGCGACACCTGCGGCGCGAGCGCGCGCTCGAGGTAGCTGCGCAGCAGCAGCGTCGCCGCGACCTCGTCGACCGCCTCGCGGCGCCGGCTGCGGCCGCGCGCGGATTCGCGCAGCGAGCGCTCCGCGGCCCGGCTCGTCCAGCGCTCGTCGAGCAGCTCGACCGGCACACCGGTCGCCTCGCCGAGCGCGGCCGCGAAGCGCTGCGCGGCCTGTGAGCCCGGGCTCGGCCGGCCGTCGAGGTGGAGGGGCAGGCCAACCACGATCCGGACGATGCCCCGCTCCGCGACGAGCTCGCGCAGCAGCGCGATGTCTCGCGCGCGGCCCTGGCTGAGCACCATTCCGGCCGGAAACGCGATCGTCGCCGCGGCGTCCGAGACCGCGAGCCCGATGCGCTTTTCGCCGAGGTCGACGCCGAGGATGGGTCCGCGCCCGCTCACGCCGCCAAACTAGCCCGGGCAGTTCCGCGTTCAATTGAGAGATCCACCGCGGGCCGGGGTCCTGTTCGCTCCGACTTTTTCCTTTTTTTCGCCTCGGATTCTTGACGCTCGGCGCTCGCGGCGGGTACCCTGGCGCGCGACGCCCGGCTCCCCGCCGCGGCGCCGAATCGCTCCGCGGCCCTCCAGCCGCGGCCCCGAGCGGAGCACCCCGGCCGCGGCCCCGAGCGAGTCGATCGCAGAAGTGTCTGAAACCAGAGCAAGAATGGCCTCCGGACAGCGCCTCGCGCAGCTCGTCGCGACCGCGGGCGGCGTCGGATACGCACCCATCGCGCCCGGCAGCGTCGGCTCCGCGGCCGGCGTGGGGGTCTTCGCGCTGCTCTCCCCTCTCCATCCGCTCCTGTTCGCGCTCAGCCTCGCGGCGCTGTTCGCGCTCGGCGTCTGGGCGGCCGATCAGGCCGAGCTCGGCTTCGGCTGCAAGGACGACTCGCGAATCGTGATCGACGAGGTCGTCGGGCAGCTTCTCGCGCTCTCGCCCCTGCTCTTCTTCGCGGCGCCATCGGGCGTGCCCCGGCTCGCGCTGCTCGGCGCGGGGTTCGCGCTGTTTCGCCTCTTCGACATCTGGAAGCCCGGGCCGGTCGCCTGGGCCGAGCGCCGCTTCGCGCGCGGCGCGGGCGTGATGCTCGACGACGTCGCGGCCGGCGTGCTCGCGGCGCTCGCGCTCACGCCGCTCGCGCTCTTGTGCGGCGCGCGGGTCGCGCCCTGATGAACGCCGAGATCCTCACCATCGGCGACGAGCTGCTGCGCGGCGAGATCGTCGACACCAACAAGTCCTACCTCGCGGATCGTCTGCTCGAGCTCGACATCGAGACGCGCTTCCAGACGTCGGTGCGCGACGATCCCGCGGACATGATCGACGCGTTTCGCAGCGCAGCGGGCCGCAGCGACATCACTTTGGTGTCGGGCGGGCTCGGGCCGACGCGCGACGATCTCACCTCGGCCGTGCTCGGCGAGGCGTTCGGCCTCGAGCTCGTGCTCGACGAGCCGACGCTCGAGGGAATCCGCGGCTTCTTCCGCGCGCGCGGCCGCGAGATGACGCCCAACAACGCGAGCCAGGCGCTGTTTCCGAAGGGCGCCGAGATCCTGCCGAACCCGCTCGGGACCGCGCCCGGCTTCGCGATCGCCCAGGGCGTCACGCGCTTCTTCTGCATGCCGGGCGTGCCCAACGAGATGACGCGCATGATGGAAGAGCAGGTGATGCCGCGGCTCGCCGCGCTCGAGCGCGGCGGCCGCGTCGTGCGCGCGCGCCTGCTGCGCACGTTCGGGATCGGCGAGTCGGCGCTCGACGACGAGCTCAAGGACATCGCCACCGCGGGCGAGGTGAGCCTCGGCTTCCGCACCGCGTTCCCCGACAACTACCTGCGCCCGCTGGTGCGCGCCGCGAGCGCCGAGCAGGCCGAGGCCGCGCTCGAGCGCGTGTGCGCGGCGATCCGCGAGCGGCTCGGCGCGTTCGTCTACGGCGAGGGCGACCAGTCGCTCGACGCGGTCGTCGGCGAGCTGCTCGTCGCGCGCGGCCTGCGGCTCGCCGTCGCAGAATCGTGTACGGGCGGCTGGATCGCCAAGCGCATCACCGACAACCCCGGCTCGTCGGCGTACTTCGCGGGCGGCGTCGTCGCCTACTCCGATGCCGCCAAGTGCGAGCTGCTCGGCGTCTCACGCGCGAGCCTTGCCGCGCACGGCGCGGTCTCCGACGCGGTCGCGCGCGAGATGGCGGAGGGCGCGCGCGCGCGCTTCGGCGCGGACATCGCGATCGCGACGACCGGCATTTCGGGGCCCGGCGGCGCAACCGCGGGCAAGCCCGTCGGGCTGGTCCACCTCGCGCTCGCGCGCGATGGCGCAACCCACTCCGACGCATTCGTATTCCGGATGGACCGCGCCCGCCACCGCCAGCTCACCGCGCAGGTCGCACTCGACTGGGTTCGGCGGACGCTGATCGGCGCGGAGCTCGCGGGCCCGACCTGGGCGCAGCGTTGATCGGCGCAGCGCTGCGTGGTGCAGCGCGGCACGGCGCAGCATGGCGCCGCGCAGGATTGGATAGCGCGGCGTTGCGCGGCGTGGCATTGGGCGGCGCGGCGTTGCGCGGCGCGGAATTGAATGGAGAGCCAGACCCGGTGCGCGCATTCCTTGCGATCGATCTCGGAAGCGAAGCGCGCGCGGCCGCGGCCGCGATCGCGGCTGCGCTGCGCGCGCTCCCGAACGGCGACGCGGTCGGCTGGGTGCGCGCGGAGAACTACCACGTGACGCTGCGCTTCCTCGGCGAGATCGATCCCGCACGCGTCGCGCGGCTCGCGGGCTGCGTGCGCGAGCAGACCGCCGCGTTGCGCCCGTTCCGGCTCGAGCTCGGCGGCGCGCACGCGTTCCCCTCGCGGCGCCGCCCGACCGCGCTCGTGCTCGACGTCGGGCCGAGCGGGCCGCTCGAGGCGCTCGCGGAGGCGGTCGAGCGCGGCGTCGTGGCGGCGGGCTTCGAGCCCGAGGCACGCGCGTTCCGCGCGCACCTGACCCTCGGGCGGCTGCACGGCGCGCGCTTTCCAGCCGTGACCGGAACCGTCACAAGCGGCGGCGAGAGTTGCGCGGTGGACGAAGTGGTGCTCTTCAAGAGCGAATTGCAGCCCTCGGGAGCGAGCTACACCGCAATCGAACGCACGCCGCTCGGCGGCGAGCCATCACCCCTTTCCACGCAAACAGATGGATCGATCTACAACCCGAACGTTGGAGGATGACCAGCATGGCAGCGAACATCAAGAATCGACGAGACGGCGGCCGCGACGGCGCCAGGCCCGAAGCAGGCTCGAACGTGAGCCCGATCGGCTCCGCGTCACAGGAGAACCAGAAGGATCGCGCAATCGCGCTCGCGGTTTCGACGATCGAGAAGCAGTTCGGCAAGGGGTCCATCCTCAAGCTCGGCGGCGATGGCATCGACCGCGAGGTCAAGGTCTTCTCCTCGGGCTCGCCGAGCCTCGACCTCGCGCTCGGCGTCGGCGGCTATCCGACCGGGCGCATCGTCGAGATCTACGGGCCCGAGTCGAGCGGCAAGACCACGCTCGCGCTGCACGCGGTCGCGGAGGTCCAGCGCAACGGCGGCGTGGCGGCGTTCATCGACGCGGAGCACGCGCTCGACATCGGCTACGCGCGCAAGCTCGGCGTGCAGGTCGACGACCTGCTCGTGTCGCAGCCCGACACCGGTGAGCAAGCGCTCGAGATCGTCGACGTGCTGCTGCGCTCGGGGGCGATCGATCTCGTGGTGATCGACTCGGTCGCGGCGCTCGTGCCGCGCGCGGAGATCGAGGGCGAGATGGGCGACCACCACGTCGGCCTGCAGGCGCGGCTGATGAGCCAGGCGCTTCGCAAGCTCACCGGAACCGTCTCCAAGTCGCAGTCGACCGTGATCTTCATCAACCAGATCCGCATGAAGATCGGCGTGATGTTCGGCAACCCCGAGACGACCTCGGGCGGCAACGCGCTCAAGTTCTACGCCTCGGTGCGGCTCGACATCCGGCGCATCGCGGCGCTCAAGGAGGGCGACGCGGTCGTCGGCAACCGCACGCGCGTGAAGGTGGTCAAGAACAAGGTCGCGCCGCCGTTCCGCCAGGCGGAGTTCGACATCCTCTACAACCAGGGGATCTCGTTCGAGGGCGACCTGCTCGATCTCGGCGTCGACGCGGGCCTCGTGGAGAAGAGCGGAGCCTGGTACTCGTACAACGGCGAGCGCATCGGCCAGGGTCGCGAGAACGCGCGCCAGTTCATCAAGGATCACCCGGACGTGCGCGAGCAGCTCGCGGATGCGGTGTACGCCGCGAAGGATCTCAAGCGGCTGATGCGGTCGAATGCCGCGTCCGCCGACGAGCTCGACGACGCGGCGGCGCTGCCGGCCGTCGCGGAGTGAGCTTGACGCTATAGCGGCTCGAGCGTCGGCCGAGCGGCCGAGCCGCTCGTGTTCGTGATGCCGATCGCGTTCGCACCCGCTCCGAGCGTGCTCACCTCGATCTTGCGCAGTGGCGTGCCGATCGGGAAGCGCGGCACCGCGATCGTCAGCGCGCGGCCCGAGAACTCGCGCGTCGCGAGCCGGGTCGTGCCGTCGGCCGCGATCTCGAGCGAATAGGCGGCTGCCGGATCCGCTCCCGCGTCGAAGATCGCCGACTCGAGCTCGCCCGTGTAGCCGCGCAGCGCGGTCCGGAACTCGGTGGCCTGGATGCGGCGCGCGGCACGGCACACGCCCGCGCGCGCCACGTCGTCGAGCGCCGACCAGCTGCCGTCCTCGAGATCCGTGCGCACGACGTGGCAGCCGCCGTTGACGAAGCGCAGGTCGAGGCTCGTGCGGCCGTCGGCCGCGATCCGGTACTGCGGGCGCCCGAAGCGCCCAGGCGGGCCGCACACTTCGCCGGGAAGCGCGAGCGTGTAGCTCGTCGCGTCCTCGCGATACACGCGCAGGTCGTCCTGCGGCAGCCCGGTGTCGGGGTTCGGCCGCTGCTCGAGCACGAACGAGCGCCCGCGCCAGCGCGAGTCGCGCTCGTCGTTCAAGTCTTCGGGGACGAACACCGGCGCGGGATCGCGGTCGCGCGAGCGCGCGCGCGCGATGGCGCTCGCGGTGTCGCCGTCGTCGAGGCCATCGGCGCTTCCAGCGGCCGAAGCCGGCTCGGATGAGATCGACGCCGGTCCGGCCGCGGACCAGATGCGCTCGAACTGTCCCGACGCGAAGATCGAAGGCGACGCGACGAGGTTGGAGTCGCTCACCGCCTCCCAGAGCACGAGATCGGTCGCACTCGCCCACGCGAGCCGCCGCGCCGACGCACGCGGCTCGAGCGGAATCACCTCGACGACCTGCGACCGGTCACCGCGCAGCTCGACGATACGCACCTCGGGCGCGCGCGCGCCGGCGATCGAGTACGCCACCCTGCGCCCGTCGGGCGCGAGCGCGAGGTCGAGCGCAGGGCCCTCGCAGTTCTCGCCGAAGCCGAACGCGGCGCGCGCGGCGAGCAGCCGGTCGAGCTGCTGCGCATCCTCGGAGTCGGGGCGCTGCTCGACCTTGGGATAGAGCGCGCGCCACGCCGTCATGTAGCCGACGGCCTCGTCCTTCTCGGCGGGCACGGGACGGCACGAGTCGCGGCGGTCGTTCTCGTCGAGCGCGCGGCGCATCGCGATCCGCACGCTCTCCGAGGACGACGCCGGCTGCGGCGGCGGACAGCGGTAGCCATCGCTCATCACCGCGACCACGCGCGCCTCGGTGCGAAACGACGGCCAGGCCGAGATACCGGGCTCGACGAGCGCGCCGATCTCGAAGCGTCCGTTCGCATCCGTGCGCGCCTCGCGGTGGCCGAGCACCTCGCGATCCGGAAGGATCTCGTCGTAGTGGCCGTCGAAGCGCACCACGACGAGCGCGCCCTCGATCGGCTGGCCGCTCGTCTGGTCGACGACCGCGCCCTCGACCCCGGGCGCGACGCGCACGGGTAGAATCACACAGGAAATCTGCAGAAGCGCGGCAATCGCGGCGGCGGCCCAGATCGCACCCCGGCGCCAGCGCGCGACCGCGTGCGCGCGGCGAGCCCCTCGATCCCGTTGAACCCGTGCAGCCATGCGCATCTCTCCTCGTTCCGCACCGCAATCCACGCGGGCTTCCGGCGTGCCCACGCTTCGACCGGCGCGCCGCAAAACCTGAGCGCCCGCGGCGCCGACTCCTCGCGCGACGCGCGCTCGCTGCGCGGCCGAGAGACGCCGGGAGCGCTCAAGACGCAGCCTCGAAAGGTCGATCAGACGCCCGGAGCGGTTGCACGTGCGGACCTGGAGGGAGCGGGCGTGGAGCTCAACGACATCCTGAAGATCGCACTCAAGGGGGGTGCCTCGGACATCCACCTCAAGCCCGGTCTTCCGCCGATGTTCCGCGTGGACGGCGCGCTCGTTCCGCTCAAGAACGGCGAGCGCATCTCGCCCGACGAGCTGCAGAAGACCGCGCTCAGCATCATGAACGAGAACCAGCGCGCGCGCTTCAACGAGACGCGCGAGACCGACCTCGCCTACGGCATCGCGGGCCTCGGCCGCTTCCGCGTCAACGTGTTCCAGCAGCGCGGCACGGTCGGCATCGTGTTCCGCGTGATCCCGTTCGGCGTCAAGTCGATCGAGAGCCTGCACCTGCCCAAGGTGATCGAGTCGATCGCGATGGAGCAGCGCGGCCTCGTGCTCGTCACGGGGACCACGGGCTCCGGCAAGTCGACCACGCTCGCGGGCATGATCGACTACATCAACTCGAATCGGACCTGCCACATCATGACGATCGAGGATCCGATCGAGTTCCTGATCCGCGACCGGCGCTCGATCGTCAACCAGCGCGAGATCGGCGTCGACACGCAGAGCTTCGCGAACGCGCTGCGCGCCGCGCTGCGCCAGGATCCGGACGTGATCCTGGTCGGCGAGATGCGCGACTTCGAGACGATCGAGACCGCGCTCACCGCGGCCGAGACCGGCCACCTCGTGATGAGCACGCTGCACACCCTCGACGCGACCGAGACCATCAACCGCATCATCTCGGTGTTTCCGCCGTATCAGCAGAAGCAGGTGCGGCTGCAGCTCGCTGCGATCCTCAAGGCCGTGATCTCCCAGCGCCTCGTGCCGCGCGCCGACGGCAAGGGCCGCGTGCCCGCGCTCGAGGTGCTGATCAGCACCGCGCGCGTGCGCGAGTGCATCGCCGACAAGGACCGCACCAAGGAGCTACACGACGCGATCGCCAAGGGCTTCACGACCTACGGCATGCAGACCTTCGACCAGAGCCTGATGCACCTCGTGAAGAACCAGCTCGTCACCTACGAAGAGGCGCTCAACCACGTCTCCAACCCCGACGACTTCGCGCTGCGCTTCCGCGGCATCGCCTCGACCTCGGACGGCACCTGGGACGACTTCGAAAGCGGCGGCGAGAAGCCCGCCGAGCCCGCGGCCGCAGCGAAGGAGCCGTCGGCGAACGAAGTCGACGAAGAGTTCATCCAGCGCTTCTAGCCCGGGCAGTTCCGCCCTCATCTGAGAAGTCCGGTTCTGGCCGGGGCCCAGCGCCGGTCGGCATTCTTCTAGGACTCGTAGACCCAGCGGCCGCCGACCATCGTTCGCTCGATCGGAATCGAGATCAGCGACGACGGATCCTCGAGCCGGGGGTCCCGGCCGAGCACGACGAGATCGGCGAGCTTGCCGGCTCGGATGGATCCTTTCAGCTGCTCCTCGAACGACGCAAATGCGCCGTGCAGCGTCGCCACGCGCAGTGCCTCTTCGACGCGGATGCGCTGGCGGGGGCCCCACGTCCTCCCGCTCGCGTCCGTGCGCGTCACCATCGACTGAAGCGCCATCATCGGCTCGAACGGGCCGGGTGGGTAATCCGAGGCTTCCGTGACCTTGACCCCGGCGTCGAGGAAGCTCCGCACGGCGAACATCGAGTCGAGGCGCTCCTCGCCATACTCCTGCATCTTCTCGCCGTGGAAGTACACGTAGGTCGAGAACGGAGTCGGAATGGCGCCGAGCGCGCGAATCCGCCGCACGAGATCGTCGTTGACGACGCTGCAGTGCTCGATGCGGAAGCGCGGATCGCGCCGCGGCCGCTCGCGCTGGAGCTTTTCATAGACGCGGAGCACGATGTCGATCGCGACGTCGCCATTCGCGTGGATTCCGATCTGCCAGCCCGCCTCGTGCGCCTTGCGAGCGATCGGATGCAGCTCGTCCTCGTCCGCGACGAGGATGCCGTAGTCGTCGGGACGGCCGACGTACGGCTGTGACAGTCGCGCCGTGCGCTCCGAGATCGAGCCGTCGCAGACCGCCTTCATCGCTCCGACGCGCACCCATTCATCGCCGAGGCCCGTGCGCACACCGGCCTCGAGCATGCGATCGAGTTGGTCATGTCGGATCATGCAGGTGACCCGCGTGAGCAGGTCGCCCGAGTCGCGCGCATCCTGGTAGGCGCGAAGATCCGCGGCGGAGCCGTACGCATCGTGCACCGATGTGATGCCCGCCTTCGCGAGCATGGCCGAGATCAGTCTTACAGCCTCTCGATCCTCCTCGCGGCTGTATGCGCCGAACGCGGGAATCGAGCGCTGGACGACCTCCGTCGCGCGCTCCATCAAGCGCCCCGTGAGGCGCCCCGACGCGGGGTCGCGACCGAGCTTTCCGCCGGGCGGATCGGAGTCCGCCTCGGAGATGCCAGCGCGCATGAGAGCGAGCGAGTTGACGAACCCCGTGTGGCCGCCCCGGTGCTCGATGTAGACGGGATGATGCGGCGCAGCCGCGTCGAGATCGTCGCGCGTGACGAAGCGGCGCTCGCTCGTCTTGGTGTCGTCGTATTTGAAGCCCACGACCCAGTCACCCGCGGGCGTTTGGCGCGCGCGCTCGCGAATCGCTGCCTGGATCGCGCCGATCGAGCGCAGGTCGCAGTCCACGAAGCGCAGGTGTCGCCGCCCTGCGTCGGCGGGATGGCTGTGCGCGTCGATGAAGCCCGGGACGACCGTGCTGCCAGCGAGGTCGATCCGCTTGGTCTCGGCGCTCGCGAGGCTCAGCACGTCGTCGTCGCTGCCGACGGCGAGGATGCGATCGCCCGCGATCGCGATCGCTTCGGCACTCGGAAAATCCGGATCGATGGTGATGACGCGGCCGCGATGGAGGATCAGATCGGCCCGCTCGCGCGAGAGCGCCGCGAGCGCAGTGTCGCCGAGCAGTGGCAGCAGCGAGATGCCACCCGCGCAGCGCAGCAGCTCACGTCGAGAGATCGCCACCTGCGCCTCCGTCGCCCCGATCTTCGCGGCCGTGCCCACAGCGCGGCGGAAAGTACAGCCAGGCTGCCAGCACGAGCAACCCGAACAGCGTGTAGGCCGCGGTGAACACCCAGAGCGGCGCGTCGTAGTAGACGATGCGATCGAGCCAGTACGCGATGAAGCTCCGGTCGTACGCGGCCTGCCCGGCGCGCCGACGCAGCCACGACTCGAGCACGGTGAGCGGGCAGAGCTTGCCGAGGCACGACTGCGCGACCACGACAGCGATCGCGAGAAGGTGCGCGACGCGAAACCGCAGGTCGTTGACCCACGCCCAGCCGCGCAGGTTGCCGCCCACGACCGCGAGCAAGCCACCCACGACGAAGACGACGACCGCGAAGTGAACGACGAGAACGACGTCGGCGATCAGTCGATCCATCAGCGCTCGACCCACCTTCGGCGCCTGGGGTTGACGCCGCGCCCGACGGCAAACGCCGCGAGCACGCCGGTTTCAGCGGGTCGGAGCCGTGCGCTGCGGAAACGAGAGCTCCAGCACGACGCACTCGACATCCGTTCTGAACGGGCCATGATTTTCGCCCGGCGGGCGACTCGCGTAGTGGCCCGCCTCGAGCCACAGATCGAATGCCTGATCGTAGAGGCGGCCGCTGACGACGAACACCTCTTCGGGGTAGGTGTGGCTCTTCCCGCCGAACGCGGTCGTGTCCGCGCCCGCATGGAAGCGCGTGAGTCGCGTGTACTCGCCGGTCGTCGGATCCTCGCTGAGCGTGAGCTCCTCGGCCATGCCCTCGAGTCCCTTCACCGGGCTCCAATGCGACGAGCTCTCCGCAGCCAACGGGTTCCAATACGTCGTGGTCGTCTTCGCCATGATTCCTCGCGCAGAGCACTGCCCGCGGATCAGCGTTGCGGGCACTCCGCGAAGCAGGATACTCGAAGTCGTGACAACTCCGCACCGCCTCACCAAGCCGCTGCTCTTCGGATTCTTTGCTTCTGCGGTGATTCTACGATCCCTGCTGTGTTGGGCCAATCCTGCGGCGAATTCGTTCGATAATCACTTCACGCCGGTATTCATGACGATGAAGTCAGGCACCACTCCCGCGAAGGACGCGTGCTTCCAGTGCTACCACCCGCCCGTCTTCTATCGCGTCTCGGCGCTGATCGGGAACACGGCCGCTGCCGCGGGCCTCGAGCGGCCGCAGCTGATGAAGCTGTTGCAGTGCATTTCGTGTCTCTATGGGATCCTGACCGTCGGCGTCTGCTTTCTGATCGTCAGGAAGTTCCCGCTCTCGGATTTCTCGACCCTGATCGCCTTCGGGACCGCCTGCTTTCTGCCTCGCCATATCTACATGTCGGCGATGCACTCGAATGACACGCTGTCGAATCTGCTCGTCGCGCTTGCGATCTACGTCGCCATCGTCGTGATCGAGCGTGGGTTCCGGGCTCTGGATGCGGGCGTCTTGAGCGCGATCCTCACGATCGCGCAGTTCAC
>DASPGF010000189.1:0-2167 GCA_035620755.1 Myxococcota bacterium | reverse complement strand
GCGCGCGCGCATTCGGGGCGCGACGAGATCGCGATCGTCGACGGCTCGCACGCGTGGCTGGTGGACGACGCGCCGCGCGCTGGGGGCCCTGCGATGGGCTCCGACGCGAGGTCATCGCGCGCCGTGGCGAAGGGCCGCGGCGCGTTCGACGCGTGGTTCCACTCGATTCCCCGCAACGACGCCAACGCGTTCGAAGAGCTGTTATGCAGGCGGCGCGATCGGATCGGCGCGCTGCTCATCGAGCCGATTCCGCTCAGCCCTGCGCAGCCGGCGCTCGACGCGGACACGCTCGCCTCGCTTCGATCGCTCTGCGATCGCTTCGAGGTCGCGTTGATCGTCGACGAGAGCGCGACGGGATTCCGCATCGCGCGCGGCGGCGCGCAGCAGGCCTTCGACGTGCGCGCGGACCTCTGCACGTTCGGCCCGTCGCTCGCCAACGGCTATCCGATCGCAGCGCTCGCGGGCTCCGAGCCGATCATGCGCCGCTTCGGCAAGCAGGTCGCGCAGGGCATCGGATCGGCCGCGCACCCGCTCTCGCTCGCGGTCGCGGACAAGACGCTGCAGCTGCTCGAGGAGACCGACGCCCTCGAGCGGATCGCCAAGTACGGCTCGCGGATGCGCGAGGGACTGAGCCAGGTGCTCACGCGCCGCGGGATTCCCCACTCGCTGACGGGTCCGCCGGCGATGATCCGGCTCGGCGTGAGCGGCCTGCCCCAGCCGGTCGACGGGAATCGCAGCGTCGGCGAGCGCGCATTCGCGAGCGCGCTCGCGCCGCGCCTGCAGGCGTCCGGCATCCTCTGCGAGCCCGATCTGGACGCGCCCTGGTTCGTGTCGGCGGCCCACAACGAGCTGTGCCTCGCCGAGACGCTCGCGAAGTTCGAGCACGCGACCGACGCGGTGCTCGAGCTGCAGTCGGGCGCGCCCGGCCGCTCTGCGCGGGCGGCCGCGCGTCGCGCGAGCGCGTTCGCAAGCCCCAGCTGAGCGCTCCGCGCGCAGCGCCCGCGCGGCGCGTGCTGGCCGATCAGGACTTCGAGTCCGGCCCGGGTGCGGCGAGCAGGCGATCGATCGCCGCGACGAGCGCGGGGTCGTCGGGCTCGGTATCCGATTCGAAGCGCGCCACCACCGTTCCGCTCCGGTCGACGAGGTACTTCTGGAAGTTCCACTCGACGGGGCCGCCGATCGGCTTCGGCAGCGAGGTCAGGTACGCGTAGATCGGATGCGCATCCTTTCCGACCACGCGGATCTTCGAGAACATCGGGAACGTGACACCGTAGTTTGCCTTGCAGAACGCGCCGATCTGGCGGTCGTCGCCGGGCTCCTGCTCGCCGAAGTCGTTCGATGGGAATCCGAGCACGCTGAACTTGCGCTCCCGGTAGCGCTCGTAGAGCGCCTGCAGGCCCGCGTACTGCGGTGTGTAGCCGCACTCGCTGGCCGTGTTGACGATCAGCAGCACCTCACCGCGGTAGCGCGACAGCGGCTCCTCGGCGCCGGCGAGGCGCCGCGCGCTGAAATCGAGCAATTGCTTCGCGGCCTCCTGTGCATCGCTGCGCGTCGTCGAGAGCGCGATCGCTGCGATCAGCGCGGCGCTCGTCGCGCCGGCCGCGAGCGCTCGCCGCCAAGCATTGCGCATCGGATCCCCTCCTGTCGAAGTGCTCGTCGAAGTGCTCGTCGAAGCGCCGCGCTGCGCTCGCGCGCGGCGCGGCGGGAATCGCAGAGCATCGGCCGTGGGAGGTTACAACATCCCTCAGATCGGTTCGAGCTGGATCGGCAGCGTGTCGCGGCCGCCGCGCAGCGCGCGCAGCCAATCCATGGCGCCGTACTTCTTGCGGAACTCGGTATCGATGTACGCCTGGTATTTCGGGATGTCCATCGGATTCGCGTGGTAGCTGCGCGTCGTGCCGTCGATCGCGAGCTCGACGCGCGGGTTCGCGTGGATCTCCGCGAGCCACGGGAGGTCGCGCCTCTCCGCGCGGATCCAGAGCGAGCGATTCGCGTGTACGTACCAGACGGTCGCGTAGTGCTCGACGCTGCCGCTGCCGAGCGTGCGCAGCACTGCGATCTCCCCGGTCGCGTAGCTGAGCTTCTGCCAGCCACAGAAGGCCGCCACACCGAGAAGGATCAGCATCAGCGTCCGGCGATCGATCCCCATCCCCGCTCGTTGCACTCC
>DASPGF010000188.1:0-4215 GCA_035620755.1 Myxococcota bacterium | reverse complement strand
GCCGAGCCGGAACGCGCGATCGCGAAGGAAGGCCGCCTCCGGCATCTCGCCGAGCCCCGCGCTCTCCACGAGGTGGTGATAGCGGAACAGCGCGAACAGCACGCACGGAACGGTCAGCGGAAGCAACGGGTAGCGGTGCGCGGCGTCGATCGCGTAGAGCGAGTAGGTGATCGCGGTCGCGGCGATCGCCGTCGAGGTGAAGGTGGCGAGCGTCGCGTCGCCGTACTGGCCGATCACGGATCGATGTCCCGGCTCAGAGTCGTCGGTTCGCGACAGGATCTCCGCTCGGCGCTTCGAGAGCGCGAGAAACAGCGCCGCGAAGAACGTGCACAGCACGAACCAGTGTGACGACGGAACGCCGATCGCGAGCGCTCCGCCGACGGCGCGCAGCACGAAGCCCGCCGCGATCAGCATCGCGTCGAGGATCACGACGTGCTTGCCCGCGATCGAGTAGAAGTGAGAGAGCGCGATGTAGCTCGCGACTGCGATCGCGAAGGCGAAGTCGATCGACGCGGCGAGCGCGAGCGCCGCAAAGCCGAGCGCGGCCGCGATCGCAACGACCGCCGCCTTCGAGATCTCTCCCGCGGCGAGCGGCCTCGCGCGCTTGACGGGATGTCGCCGGTCGATCTCGAGGTCGAGCAGATCGTTGATCGCATAGGCGGACGAAGAGGCCATGCAGAACGCGACGAACGCGAGCGCGGCGCGACCGAGCGCGGCCGCCTCGAACAGCTGGTCGGCGAAGACCGCCGCCGCGAGCACGAGCAGATTCTTCGGCCACTGCTGCGGCCGCAGCAGCCGGATCAACGCCGGCGCGCTGCGCGCTCGGCGCGCGGCTGCTGCGGGGCGCACGGAGTTTCCGGGCAAGGGCGACTCCTTCGCTCGCGATTCTAATCGACGCGGGTCGCGCGTTCAGCGCCCGCGGTGCGTGAGCCATTCGCGGTTGCCAGCCGCTCGCGCGCGCGAGGGGGCTATATTCGCGCAGCCGAGGCTCTGGCGGCGAGCAGGAGAAGCGCGTCGATGGCCGACTTCGAACCGATTCGCCCGGAGCAGCGCGCGCTGTTCGAGCGCGACAAGATGGGCAAGGTGACGCTCTATCGATCCGAGCGGATTGCGGTCGGCCTCAACTGCTTCGAGCCGGGTCAACAGCACGCGCTCCACGCGCACGCTGGCATGGACAAGGTGTACCACGTGCTCGCGGGCCGCGGCCGCTTCTTGTTCGAGGATCGCGAAACGCCGATGGAGGCGGGCCAGCTGCTGGTCGCGCCCGAGGGCGTCCCGCACGGCATTCGAAACGACGGCTCGGAGCGCCTGATCGTGCTCGCGATCCTCGCACCTTCCCCGGGCTGAGCGCGCCGCACGCCGAGCGCGATTGCTGCAGCGAGCTGTGGCTGAACGCGCGCCCACGCGCCGCGCGCATTCCGTCAAGATTGTCCTTGAGGTGCGGCGCCTGCTTGCCGATGCATGAGCGGTTCACCCGCTGCGTAGCGCGTCCATCCGCTCGCAGCGAGGGGGAGAGCAGCGACCGCAGATGGCCCGCGCAGGCAAAATCGACCCGACGAGGATCGAATCGCTCGAGGCCTTCGGCGTGAACGCCGGTATCGTGGAGGAGATCCGCGCGCGCTACGAGCTCGATCCGAGCTCCGTGGATGCGAGCTGGGCGCCGCTGTTCGCCGAGCGGTCCGAGCGCTGCCCCGCGCTTCCGCGCGACGGCGCAGCCGCGCTCGATGCGAGTGCAGATCTCGAGGGCATGCACTCCGCGCTCGCGGGCCAGCTCGCGGATCGGCACGCGCGCGCGCTGCGACTGATCCACGCCTATCGCGCGCGCGGCCATCGCATCGCGTGCACCGATCCGCTCGGCGCCAACACGACCTACTTCCCCGAGCTCGACCCTGCGCACTACGGATTCGGCACGTCGGAACTCGCGTGCAGCTTCATCGCGGGAGATCTCCCGGGCGGCCCGGTGCAGACGCTCGCGGAGATCCTGCGCCGGCTGCGCGCCACCTACTGCCGCAGCGTGGGCGTGGAATTCACGCACGTGCAGGATCCCGGGCGCAAGGCCTGGGTGCGGCAGCGCATCGAGAGCTGCGAGAACCAGACGCGCTTCGACGCCGCCCAGCGCATGCGCATCCTCGAGAAGCTCGCCGCCGCGGAGCTGTTCGAGCGCTTTCTGCACACGCGCTTCGTCGGTCAGAAGCGCTTCTCGCTCGAGGGCTCGGAGTCGCTGATCCCGCTGCTCGACTCGATCGTCGAGCAGGCGCCGTCGTTCGGCTGTCGCGAGCTCGTGCTCGGCATGGCGCATCGCGGCCGGCTCAACGTGCTGTCGAACATCCTCGGCAAGTCGCTCGAGTCGATCTTCTCGGAGTTCGAGGACAGCCCGCTGATCGACAGCCCTTTCGGCTCGGGCGACGTCAAGTATCACAAGGGCTTCTCGAAGGATCGCCGCGTGTCGAGCGGCGCGCAGATCCACCTGTCGCTGACCGCGAACCCGTCGCACCTCGAGGCGGTCGATCCCGTGGTCGAGGGCCGCACGCGCGCCAAGCAGGCGCGGCTGGGCGACCTGCGCGGCGAGCTCGTGGTCCCGATCCTGATCCACGGCGACGCGGCGTTCTCCGGCCAGGGGATGGTCGCCGAAACGCTCAATCTCTCGAACCTCAACGGCTACTCGACGGGGGGGACGATCCACGTCGTCGTCGACAACCAGATCGGCTTTACCACCGCACCCGACGAGGCGCGCTCGACGCTCTACTGCACCGACGTCGCGAAGATGATCCAGATCCCGATCTTCCACGTGAACGGAGACGACCCGGAGGCCGTGGTGCACTGCGCGATGCTCGCGATGGAGTACCGCAGCCGCTTCGGTGAAGACGTCGTGATCGATCTCGTCTGCTATCGGCGCCATGGCCACAACGAGGGTGACGAGCCGAGCTTCACGCAGCCGCTGCTCTACGAGAAGATCCGCCGCCAGGAATCGGTTCGCGTGAAGTACACGGAGACGCTGCTGCAGTCGGGGGTGCTCACCTCCGAGCAGGCGACGCGGATCGAGGAGGACCTCACCAATCAGCTCGCGCACGCGCTCGAGGTGATCGAGACGCGACCCGCCGGCCCCGACGAGCCGTACGAGCCGCGCGGCCCCTGGACGGGCTATCAGCGCACGAGCTCCGGCGAGGATCCCGACACGGCGGTCTCGATCGAGCAGCTCGCGGAGCTCGCGCAGCGCATCGGAGCCGTGCCAGCGGAATTCAACCTCCACCCCAAGCTCGCGGCGCTCATGGAGCGACGGCAGAAGTCCGTGAGCGACGGAGAGCCGATCGATTGGGGAATGGCAGAGGCGCTCGCGCTCGGGTCGCTGCTGGTCGCGGGAACGCCCGTGCGGCTATCCGGGCAGGACAGCCGGCGCGGCACCTTCAGCCAGCGCCACGCCTCCTTGATCGACCAGCGGACCGAGCAGGAGTACGCGCCGCTCGACAACCTCTCGGAGCGTCAGGCGCGCTTCGAGGTCTACGACAGCTCGCTCTCGGAGGCGGCCGTGCTCGGCTTCGAGTACGGCTACAGCCTCGCCGATCCGTCGACGCTGACGATCTGGGAGGCGCAGTTCGGCGACTTCGCGAACGGCGCGCAGGTGATCATCGACCAGTTCATCAGCTCCGCGCACGTCAAGTGGCAGCGCATGAGCGGGCTCGTGATGCTGCTGCCGCACGGCTACGAGGGGCAGGGCCCCGAGCATTCGAGCGCGCGCATCGAGCGCTTCCTGCAGTCGTGCGCGGACGACTCGCTTCAGATCGTGCACTGCACGACGCCCGCGCAGTACTTCCACGTGCTGCGCCGACAGGCGCTGCGGCGCTTTCGCGCTCCGCTGATCCTGTTCACGCCGAAGAGCCTGCTGCGCAAGACCGAGGCGATGTCGCCGCCCGAGGATCTCGCGCGCGGCCGCTTCCAGGCGGTGATTGATGATCCGCTCGCGCTCGCGCGGCCCGAGAACGTGCAGCGCATCGTCTTCTGCAGCGGCAAGGTCTACTACGACCTGCGCGAGGAGCGCGACCGCCGCTTCGAGCGGCCGGGCGTGGTGGCGCTTGTGCGCGTCGAGGAGCTCTACCCGTGGCCGCTGCAGCCGATCGCCTCCGTGATCGAGCGCTATGCGCGCGCGTCGACGGTGATGTGGGCGCAGGAGGAGCCGGCCAACATGGGCGGGTGGACGTTCGTGCGCGATCGGCTGCA
>DASPGF010000187.1:0-8088 GCA_035620755.1 Myxococcota bacterium | reverse complement strand
CGAGCAGGGCGACCTGCTGCTCGCGCTCTACGGGCGCAACTCGGAGAGCCCGCTGCCGGTGCTGGCGCCGTCCACGCCGGGCGACTGCTTCTACACCGTGCTCGAGGCGTTCGCGTGGGCCGTCAAGTACATGACGCCCGTCGTCGTGCTCTCGAACGGCCATCTCGCGAACAGCTCCGAGCCATGGCGGATCCCCGACGTCGCGACGCTCGCGCGCCCGCGGGTCGAGCACTGGACGGATCCGACGACGTTTCGACCCTACGCGCGCAACCCCGAGACGCTCGCGCGTCCCTGGGCGCTTCCGGGAACACCGGGCCTCGAGCACCGCATCGGCGGGCTCTCCAAGGAGCACGAGACCGGAAACGTCTCGTACGACCCCGAGAACAACGAGCGCATGGTCCGGCTCCGCGCCGAGAAGATCGCGCGCATCGACGCGGAGATCCCGCCGCTCGAGGTCAACGGGCCCGCGAGCGGCGAGCTGCTGGTCGTGGGCTGGGGCGGAACCTACGGTGCGATCACATCCGCGGTCGAAGCCGCGCGCGCGGATGGGCAAGGCGTGTCGAGCGTCCACCTGCGCCATCTCAACCCGTTCCCGTCGAACCTCGAATCGATCCTGCGCCGTTTCGAGCGCGTGCTCGTGCCGGAGCTCAACCAGGGACAGCTCGTGCGGTTGCTGCGCGCACAGTTCCTCGTGCCCGCGATCGGCATGAACAAGGTTCGCGGCCAGCCGTTCCTGATCGAGGAGCTGCGCGCGCGCTTCGACGAGCTGCTCGCCGAGGAGCCGCCGCAGTGAGCGCCGCGAACGCCAAGCTCACGAGCAAGGACTTCATGAGCGACCAGGACATCCGCTGGTGTCCCGGCTGCGGCGACTACTCGGTGCTCGCGAACGTGCAGCGCGTGATGCCCGAGCTCGGCGTGCCGCGGGAGAACTTCGTGTTCGTGTCGGGGATCGGCTGCTCGAGCCGCTTCCCGTACTACATGAACACCTTCGGATTCCACACCATTCACGGGCGTGCGCCCGCCTTCGCGACGGGCATCAAGGCCAGCCGCCCCGAGCTCTCGGTCTGGGTCGTGACGGGCGACGGCGACGGGCTGTCGATCGGCGGCAATCACCTGCTGCACACGATCCGGCGCAACGTCGACCTGCAGATCCTGCTGTTCAACAATCGCGTGTATGGCCTCACGAAGGGCCAGTACTCGCCGACCTCCCGGCTCGGCATGAAGACCTACTCGACGCCCGACGGCTCGATCGACCATCCGATCGATCCGCTCGCGTTCGCGCTCGGCGCGGGCGCGACGTTCGTCGCGCGCGCCGTCGACGTGGACGGCGCACACCTGCAGGAGCTGCTGCGGCGCGCACACGCGCACGCGGGCACGGCGCTGATCGAGATCCTCCAGAACTGCCCGGTCTACAACGACAACGAGTGGCTCGAGGTCGAGGACCGCAAGAGCCGGACCGACGCGGCGCTCGTGCTCGAGGATGGCAAGCCCCTGCTGTTCGGCGCCGAGGATTGCCCGCGCGGCATCCGCATCCACGACGGCATCCCGACCGTGGTCGAGCTCGAGAGGGGCCAGGATCCGATCGCCGCGGGCGTCGCGGTCCACAACGAGCGCTACCAGACCCCCGCCTACGCGTTTGCGCTCGCGAGCCTGAAGCGGCCCGAGTTCCCGATTCCGATCGGCGTGTTCCGCGCCGTGGAGGCGCCCACGTACGACGCGATGCTCCAGGGGCAGGTGGCCGAGGCCGTCGTGCGGCGCGGCGTGGGCTCGCTCGACCAGCTGCTGAAATCCGGCGACACCTGGACCGTCGACCCCAGCTAACGCGACGTGCGGGGCGAGGCGAGCAGCTTGCGCCGGAACTCGCGGATCACCGGCAGCCGCTCCAGCCAGGGCGATGCGTCCGCGCGCGACGGGTCGACGCGGCTCGCCGCGCCCGCGAAGCCCGCGGGAATCTGGCTCACGAGCACCGGTCGACACCCCGAGGTGTCGACGAAGTGATACTCGAACCCCGGGATGCACAGGCGTTCGTCGGCGACCACCTCGACCGCCCGCACGCCGTAGCTCGTGAGGTTCGGGCTCAGCGACTGCGGCGGGATGATCCACGCGCTGCGCGGCCCGGCGATGAACAGGTACTGGATCTCGCGATTCTTCGAGAGGATTCGGAAGCGCCTCAGCGCACCGCCATAGAGCTTGCTGTGCGATCGACCGACGTCGACCACGCCGCGCTCGAAATCGGGCTCGAAGCCCCTCGCGAATCGCAGCGAGGTCGGATCGTCGCGGCGCGCGAAGCGAGCGATGCTGCGACCGCGATTGATGCGGTTGCGCGGATTCGCGCGCGCCCGGATGCGCGGCTCGACGAAATCGCGGTAGGGCTCGATGCGATGGTCGGGCCCGCGGCGCAGCACCAGCGCGAGCGCGCGATCGTCCCGGGCGATGCGGCGCGGCCGTCGGCTCAGCGCCTCGAGCGCATCCTGCAGCTCGAGAGGCAGGTCGGTGGTCTCTTCGACGCTGTGCTCGATCTCGCGGCCCTTGCAGACGATGCGGCGCACCTCGCCCTTGCCGATCCAGTTCTCGCCGTCGGAGCAGATGAAGTGCGAAGCGGAGCGCCAGACGAGCGAGACGTCCTTGTAGAAGATCCGCGGATGGATCTCCGTCGCGCCCGTGCGCGAGCTCGCCTGCACGACGTAGGCGACGAAGAAGCGGATGTCGGGGTTCTGGCGCACCTCGGTCAGATAGAAGACCGTGTCGAACAGCGCGATCTTGTACTTCGGCGCGTAGCCGCGCGTCAGCAGCCGGCGCGGAGCGCGGCGCGCCTCGCCCGCGCAGCGCATGCGCGCGCCGCTCGCGAGCAGACAGCGGAGCTCGCGCGCCACCTGCGCGCCGCGGAGCGAAGCCGGGCGCGCGCTCGGCTCGACGGACGCGCTCACGCCGCTCGGACCACCGCGCACGCTGCGAGCATTGCCGCGTCGACCGCCCAGCCGCGCCCGGATCAGCTCGGCTGCGCTTCGGAGCCCAAGCGTTCGACGCGCACCGCGCAGAACTTGAACTCGGGGATCTTGCCGTCGGGGTCGAGCGCATCCGTGGTCAGGAGGTTCGCCGATGCCTCGCGGTAGTGGAACGGGATGAAGACCGCGCCCGGGTGCTCGCAGTCGCCGACGCGCGCGCGCAGCGCGATGCTTCCGCGAGCGCTGCTCACGCGCACACGGTCGCCCTCCTCGATGCCCAGCGCGCGCGCGTCGTCGGGATGGATCCCCACGAAGGCCTCGGGCTCGATCGCGTCGAGCGCCTTCGCGCGCCGCGTCATCGAGCCCGTGTGCCAGTGCTCGAGAACCCGGCCGGTGTTGAGCACGAGCGGATAGGCGTCGCTCGGCAGCTCGTCGGCGGACGACCACTCCGCGGGCACGAACTTGGCCCTGCCGTTGGGCGTCGGGAACCCGTCCGAGAACAGCACCACGGGGCCGTCCTCGTGCTCGGGGTCCGGATTCGGCCAGAGCTTGCCCGTCGCGCCGAGGTTCGCGTGCCGCAGCGTCGCATACGACGAGGTCAGGCTCGCGAACTCGTCGAAGATCTCGGCGGTGTTCCGATAGCTCATCGGCTGGCCCATGCGCGTCGAGATCTCGCAGATGATCTGCCAATCGAGGCGCGCCTGGCCGGGCGGCTCGAGCGCGGGGCGGCCGAGCTGGACGCGCCGATCCGTGTTGGTGTAGGTTCCCTCCTTCTCGAAGAACGCGCTCGCGGGAAGGATCACGTCCGCGAATTCGGCGGTCTCGGTGAGGAAGATGTCCTGCACCACGAGGAAGTCGAGCTTCGCGAGCGCCTTGCGCACCTTGTTCGCGTTCGGATCCGAGAGGAACGGGTTCTCGCCCATCACGTACATGCCGCGGATCGAGCCCTCGAGCGCGCCCTTGGTGATCTCGACGACCGTGAGGCCGCGCTTTCCCGAGAGCTTGCGCCCCCAGGCGCGCTCGAACTTCTCGCGGATCGCGGGCGCCTCGACGCTCTGGTAGTCGGGGTAGACCATCGGGATCAAGCCCGCGTCGCTCGCGCCCTGCACGTTGTTCTGCCCGCGCAGCGGGTGCAATCCCGAGCCCGGCTTGCCGATGTTCCCGGTCAGCAGCGCGAGCGCGATCAGGCAGCGCGCGTTGTCGGTGCCGTGGACGTGCTGCGAGATCCCCATCCCCCAGAAGATGATCGCGGCGCGCGCGCGGCCGAAGCACAGCGCGACCTCGCGGATCGTCTCGGCGGGTACACCGCAGACCTTCGCGACACGTTCGGGCGGATACTTCGCGACGAGCTCGCGCAGCGCATCGAAGTTCTCGGTGTACTTGTCGACATAGGCGCGGTCGACGAGATCCTCCTCGATGATCACGTGCATCATCGAATTGTAGAAGGCCACGTCCGAGCCGGGCTTGATGCGGCAGTAGTAGGCGGCGTGATTCGCGATGTCGGAGCGGCGCGGGTCGACGACGATCAGCTTGGTGCCGCGCTTCCCTGCCTGCTTGAAGAAGGTCGCCGCCACGGGATGATTCGAAGTCGTGTTCGAGCCCGCGATCAGCGCGGCCTCGGCGTTGGCGATGTCGCCGTAGGTCGTCGTGACGGCGCCGCTGCCGATTCCCTCGAGCAGCGCCGCGACGCTCGAGGCGTGACACAAGCGCGTGCAGTGGTCGACGTTGTTGGTGCCGAACGCGGTGCGAACGAGCTTCTGGAACAGGTAGGCCTCCTCGTTCGAGCACTTGGCGCTGCCGAAGCCCGCGAGCGCGTCCGGTCCGTGCGCGTCGCGCAGCTCCGAGAGTCGGCGCGCGACGAGCTCGAGCGCCTCGTCCCAGCTCGCCTCGCGGAACGCGGGCAGCACCTCGGCGTAGTCGACGAGACCGCCGGGCTTGCGCCGCCCATCGTGCGCGCCGCTCACGTCGCGCGAGATCGCGCGCTTCGGGTAGCGGTCGTCGCGGCGGATCAGCGGCACCGTGAGCCGCTGCGCGTGCTGCACGTAGTCCCAGCCGTAGCGTCCCTTGACGCACAGGCGCGCGTGGTTGCCGGGGCTGTCGCGGCCCTCGGCGAATACGATCGCGTTGCGCTTGCGATCGACGTGGTAGGTGATCGCGCAGCCGACCCCGCAGTATGGGCAGACGCTCGCGACCGGCGTGAGCTCGGCGCGCGGGCGCAGCGGCGCGGACAGCGGCGCGTCGACGAGCGCGCCCGTCGGGCACGCGGCCGCGCATTCGCCGCACGACACGCACGAGCTGCTGCCCATCGGCAGGTCGAGGTCGAACGCGATCCGCGCCGCGTAGCCCTTGCCCGTGCGGCCCATCACCTCGTTGCTCTGGATCTCGTCGCAGGCTCGGATGCAGCGGTCGCAGAGAATGCACGCCTGGTGATCGACCGCGATCACACGCGAGCTCGAGTCGGCGGGCCGGCCGTTGCCCGCCGGGAAGCGATCCGCGCGGGCCGCATAGCGCGCCGCGAGCGCGAACAGCTCGTTTCCGCCGAGCGTGGTCTGCTTCGCATCGCGCGCGGGCGTCGGCTGATCGCAGAGCAGCAGCTCGGTCAGCGTCTTGCGGTGCGCTTCGATCTCGGGCGTCGCGGTGCGAACCTGCATGCCCGGCTCGCACGGCCGCACGCAAGCCGCGGCGAGCGTCCTCGCGCCGACGTCGACGACGCACATCCGGCACACGCCCACGGGCCGCATGCGCGGCTCGTGACAGAGCACGGGAATCTCGATCCCCGCCGAGCGCGCGGCGTCCCAGAGCGTGGTGCGCTCGGGCACCTCCACCGCGATGCCGTCGATCGTGAGCTGGACGCGCTTGGCCATTCTCACCGTCCCTGCCGCGCTGCGAGCCGCGAATTCCGGGCGAGTGTAGCGGCGATCCGCAGCGCGGCGCCGCTCCGCGGCGATCGACGCGGCGCGCGCACACCGTGCACGCGCGCCCGCCCGCGGTCCGCGCGCGGCGGCACCCCGTGAACGAGCCCGCCCGCGATCAAGGCCGCGAAGCGGCATCCCGCACGCAGACCCGCTCGCCGGGCCCGATCGGGATCGCGGCGCCGTACGCCGCGCCGCGGCCGTCGATGGAGATCGAGAATGGCGCTGCCACGCGGCCGGACTCGAGGACTCCGACCGAGGCCGGAATCGGCGCGAGGATCTCCGCGAGCGTTCCGATCGCGACCTCGAGCTCGGCGCATCCGACCGCGAGCCGCGCGCGGCCGTGCAGCTCGAGCACGGCGGTTGCCGCGGGCTCCACGTCGCGCACCGCAGCGAGGTACTCGTCGGGCGTGTTGAAGCCGCGCACCGAATCGAGATCCGGCAGCTCCGACTCGCCGAGCTTGCGATAGCCGAGCTGCTCGAGCAGCTCGAGCGGCCGGCTGCGGCCCTGCGCGAGCATCGCGTCGATCCGCGGCGCGGCGCTGCGCGGATAGACGGCCGCGAGCGTCTGCACGTGCCCGTCGATCTCGGGCGCCGCCGCGCGGCCGCAGCCGAGCAGCGCGCGCACGAACGCGTGCGTGAGGAACGGCGCGTCCGTGCCCGTGGCGAACGCGAGCTCGGCGCGCATCGCGGCGAGCCCCTCGCGGAGGCCCGCGAGCGGGCCGCGGTCGGGCTCGCGGTCGCGCACCACGCGCGCCTCGAGCGGCGGCAGCTCGAGCGACTCGGAGGCCACCACCAGCACCTCGTCGACGACCGCGCGAAGCACGCCCGTGACGTGCGCGACCATCGGCTGCCCGCGCCACGGAAGCCACGCCTTGTCGCGGCCCATGCGCGAGGATCGCCCGCCGCAGAGCACGATCCCCGCGGCGCGCACCGTCTAGCTCCGCGGTGTCGCCGGGGGGAAGTTCTTCAGGATCGAGAGCAGCGGTCCGAGCGCGACCTGCCCGAGGCCGCAGATGCTCGTGCGCGCGAGCGTGGCGTGGAGCGCTTCGAGCTCGCGCTGCAGCGCGGGTGAGACCGCTGGGCTGCGCTCGAGCAGCTCGACGGCCTTCTCGGTGCCGACGCGGCACGGCACGCACTTGCCGCAGGATTCATTGCGGAAGAAGCGCGTCACGTTGCGGCCCGCCTCGAGCAGATCACTCGATTCACCGACGAACACCGCCGCGCCCGATCCGAGCATCGAGCCCGCCGCCTCGAGCGTGCCGAAGTCGATCGCGACATCGAGGCGGTCGGGCGGCAGGAAGTTGCTCGAGGCGCCGCCGGGCGCGATCGCGATCAGCCGCTGTCCGCCGCGCATGCCGCCGCAGCGCTCGAGCAGCTCGCGCAGCGTGATTCCCATCGGGACCAGCACCACGCCCGGCCGCTCGACGTCGCCGCTCACGCTGATGAACTTGTGCCCCGCGTGGCCCGCCTTGCCGAGCGCGCGCCACCAGTCGACGCCACGGTGGAGGATGCCGGTCGCGTGCGCGAACGTCTCGACGTTGTTGATCAGCGTCGGCTTTCCCCAGAGCCCCTCGACGCCCGGAAATGGCGGCTTGTTGCGCGGCTCGCCGCGCCGGTCTTCCATGCACTCGAGCAGCGCGGTCTCCTCGCCGAGGATGTAGCCGCCCGGCGAGACGAAGACCTCGAGCTCGAAGCCGAAGTCGCTGCCGAAGATGCGCTGGCCGAGCGCGCCCGCGGCGTACGCAGCGTCGATCGCAGACTGGAGCGCCTCGCGCTCCGGCGCGTATTCGTGGCGGATGAACACCCAGCCGCGCTCCGCGCCGACGCAGTACGCACCGAGCGCGATGCCCTCGATCACGAGATGCGGGAGGTCGCGCAGCACGTCCCGATCCTTGAACGTTCCGGGCTCGCTTTCGTCGGCGTTGCAGACGACGTACTTCGGCGTCGCCGGCTCGCCCGCGACGAGCGACCATTTCTTGCCCGTGGGGAAGCCCGCGCCGCCCATGCCGCGCAGGCCGGAGGCCTCGAGCGTGCGCCACAGCGCCGCCCGCTCGCCGCCGAGCGCAGCGCGCAGCGCCGAGTAGCGCTGCGAGGGTTCGCGATACACCTCGGCCTCTCCCCAGCTCCCCCGGGCGCGGCGCTCGGGCTTCGCATGCCGTCCTTCGACGAGCGCGACGACCTCGTCCGCCTTCTCGATCGACACGATGTCGTGTCCCGCGAACGCCGCG
>DASPGF010000186.1:0-12226 GCA_035620755.1 Myxococcota bacterium | reverse complement strand
GGGGGAGACCTTCCGGCTCCAACCCCATGTCGCCTTCAGGTCTCCCCCCTCTCCCGCCGCGGGCGACGGCATCCGAAATTGCGCGCGTGTGCGAATGATCTTCCCTTGCATCGCGAACCAACCGCGGCGCTGGGGTCGGAGCGAAGCCCTCGCCCCCACCCGCTCCGCACACGCGTCAGCGGGTCATCCGGTCCATCAGGAGCGTCGCGAGGCCGAGGAAGGACCAGAATGCGAACGCGTCGGTGAAGGTGGTGACGATCACGCCCGAGCCGAGCGCGGGGTCTTGGCGCAGCGCCTTGAGCACGAGCGGAACCGCCGCGCCGACGAGGCCGGCGACCGAGAGCGTGAGCAGCATCGCGCCGAACAGCGCCACGCCGATGATCGGATCGCCGTGCCAGAGGTAGGCGATGCCTGCGCTCGCGAGCCCGATCGCGCAGCCGAGAGCGAGGCCCACCGCGAGCTCCTTCATCGCGGCGCGAAAGCCGCTCGAGAACTCGATCTCGCCGAGCGCGATCGCGCGCGTGATCACGGTCAGCGCCTGGATTCCCCCATTTCCGCCCATGCCCGCGACGACGGGCATGAAGACCGCGAGCGCCACGACCTGCTCGATGGTGCGCGAGAACAGGCCGACCACCCACGCTGCCGCGAAGCAGGTGACGAGGTTGAGCAGCATCCACGGCAGGCGCTTGCGGATCGATTCGCGCGCGGGCACGAACACGCGGTCGGCCTCGCGCAGGCCCGCGAGGTGGTACATGTCCTCGGTGGCCTCTTCGGTGATGACGTCGATCACGTCGTCGACGGTGATCAGGCCGAGCATCCGGCCGTCGACGTCGGTGACGGGAACAGCGAGCAGATCGAAGCGCGCGACCTTGCGCGCGACCTCTTCCTGATCGTCGTCGGCGTTCACGCTCACGGGATCCGGGATCATCAGCTCCGAGATCATCCGGTCGGGCGGCGATGAAACGAGCCGGCGGATCGGCACGACACCGAGCAGCGTGCGCTGCTCGTCGATCACGTAGAGGTAGAGGATCGCCTCGCTGTCGTCGCCGATCGAGCGCAGCGATTCGATGGCCTCCTGGGCGGTCATCTTGCGGTCGAGCGCGACGAAGTCGGTCGTCATCACGCGCCCGGCGCTGTATTCGGGGTAGAGCTCGGCCTTGCGCAGCTCCTCGCGCTTGCCTTCCGGCAGCCGGTTGACGATGTCGCCGCGCCGGTCCTCGGGAATCCACTCGACGAACTCGAGCAGATCGTCGATCTCGAGGCGCCCGATCACCGCGGCGAGCCGCTGATCGCCGAGCGCGTCGAACACCTGCGGGAGCATCTCGCTCGGCAGCTCGCGCAGCGCGAGCGCAGCGCGCCGCTGGCGGAACAGCAGCTCGATCACCGCGCGAATCTCGTCGGGCGTGAGCTCGGGCAGGAGCAGCGCGACGTCCGCGGGCGCCATGCGCGCGAGCAGGCGCTCGGCCCGCGCAGTCACGCCGCTCGCGAGCAGGCGGCGCAGGATCCGGCTGGTGACTCGAGCTGTCGCCATCTCCCCAGGCTCCGATTCCCGCCGGAACCGTCCTGGGATGGGGTTCAGGCGCTGGTCGACCCGCGCGCGAGGCACGGGTGCGGTCTTGGCCGCGGTCGATTCGAGAATTGAGAGAGGCTCATCGCGATCGCGCGAATGCTTACCGCAGAATCGGACCCCTCGCTATTGCGCTTGAGCTCGCGCGCGGGTCGAGCGCACCGCGTGGTGGGTGGAATCCGCGTCGCAGCTTCGCGACTCCAGTGCCCGTCGCGCATCAAGAAATTCGGCGCGCAGCCCGATGAGCGGCTGGGCGTTGGGGCTCCCCGAGTCGCATCGCAAACCCCCGGCGCATTCGAGGACGCATTGGTGATCCGACCTCCGAAAGTCCGTGCCGCCCGCTGCGCACGGCGGCGAGCGAGCTTCGCGCTGCTCGCGATCGCATGTATCGCGGGCGACGATGCGCGCGCGGAAGCGAGGCTGTCGCGCTTCCGCATGGCCGACGAGCCGCTCGTGAGCGAACGCGTGATCGATCAACGCGAGTGGGCGCTCGAGCTCGCGTTCTCGCTCGGCATCGCCGATGCACTCGGCGAGCAGCCGCGCGCCGACGACGTGTTCGCGCTGCTCTGCGGCGGGCGCGCGGATCTCGCCGCCGAAGGCGGCCAGCCGGCTCCGAGCGGCGCACCGTTCCGCGTCGCGTTCGACGCGCCGGTCTCACGGCGTCTCGGCGAGCCGGTTCGGGTGGTCGCGAACCTTCCCTATCCGGCGCTCTACGCGCTCAGCGTCACGGGAATCGGCGCACAGCGTTGGGTGATCGATGGCCGCACGGTCGGCCACGTCGACCCCACACCGCTCGGCGTCGCACAGGCGAAGTCGATCGTGCCGCTGCAGGCGGGCCCGCACGAGCTCACCGCCTATCTGAGTCACGGCGCGCGCGTCGACCGGATCGAGCTCGCCGCCTACCGACCCTTCTGCGTCGCGCCCGCGGCGGGCTGGGAGGCTGGGCGGCTGCTCACGTTTGCGTCGAGCGCGCGCACGCTCGTCGCGGCGCTCGGCCTCGAGAGGCGGCTGCCCGTCGCGGACGTGCCGATCACGATCGAAGGGGAGCACTACGAGACGGTTTCGGCGTACGGCGGCGCGACGAATCGCGGCCTGGGCGATGCCGCGTCGGGCGGCGCCTGGGCGGTCGCGGTCGACCGCCCCGCGGAGTTCTCGTATCGAGCACGCGTCCAGCAGCCGGGCGTCTACAGCCTGATTGCAAGAGTCCACGGCGATGGCGACGAGCTGTGGTCGATCGGCGAGGACTACCGCGTCTCGGTCCGCCCCACGCCCACTCGCGACGAGTTCGCGTGGGTGCACGTGCTCACGCTCCACCTCGCGGGCGGCGAGCACTCGATTCGCGCGCTCCTTCCGAGCGGAGCCGGCATCGACACCTTGCACCTGCTTCGGCGGCGCGCGCGCGACGCCGACTACATCGCGCTGCTCGAGGACGAGGGCTTCCGGAGCGGTGTGCCGAAGCAACCCGTCACGCAGACGGACGCCTACCGCAGCCTCGCGCAGCCGCTGTTCGCGGAGATCGCGAGCCAGTTCCTGTCGCGGCTCGGCGACGACTTCCAGCGCGCGCCCTGGTGGGTGCGGCGCGACGAGAAGCGGGCGATCCGGCCCGCGCTCCGGTTCGCGACGAAATGAGCGCGCGCGTGATTGCGCTGAGCTTGCGCGGAATCGCGGCCGTTGGCGCCTGCGCTGTGCTGACCTGGGCCGCGCGCGCGGCCGCGGAGGACGAGGCGGATCGCTTCCACTACAACGCGTCGGCCCTGGTCACGCTCGTCGGAGACGACGATCCCTATCTCGAGCAGCGCGACGAGGGCGCCTTTGGCGGCTATCTCGCGCCGAGTCTCGAGGTCGGCTACCGCGCCGACGTGTTCGAGCTGAACGCGGATCTCGGCGCCGACCTGCGGCGCTACATCGACGAGAAGGCGCTCTCGGAGGAGTTCTATCGCGCGATCGTGAGCGGCGAGGTCGGCATCCTGCCGGGCGTCTCACTGCGCGTCATGGACAGCTTCAGGCCCGAGGCCGAGCTGATCTCGTCGCCCGCGGATGCGACGCGCAATCTGCAGCAGACCAACCGCGCGGGCGCCGAGCTGCGCTTCTGGCGCGAGCTGTCGGGGCGCCGCGAGCTGCTCGCGACGCTGCGCGGATCGCACTTCACGGGCGAGGATTTCAACGCCGTGCTCGCGACCGATGGCTCCGGGTTCATGACCCACCTCGATTTCGAGCCCGACCATGCGGAGGGAGCGGGAACCCTCGAATTCCAGACGCCGCTCGGCGAGCGCAACTCCGTCTATGCGCGCAGCGAGCTGCTCCACCGCAGCTACCACGAAACCGAGGTCGCCGATCGCAGCCAGTTCACGATCCAGCTCGGAGCTCGCACGCGCCGCTTCCGCAATGTCGAGATCGACGTAGCGGGCGGCTTCGGCATGGTCGTGTTCGAGTCGCGGGACGACCTGCGAAGCTTCGTGGGCGACGCGAGCCTCCGCTATCGCCTCCCGAATGGCTGGACCTGGCGCGTGTCGGCAGCCAATCGATTCGTCACGGATCTCGCGGGCAGCACGTATGTCGAGACGACGGGCCGCATGGGATTCGAGAAACACTTCGGCGAGTGGCTCTCGACGTCGATCGCCGCGTTCGTCTCCCAGCTCGAGAACGACGCCTGGAACTTGCCCCACAATCTCTTCGGCGGCGCCGAGGTGCGCGTCCAGAGCCGAGTCGGTCGACACACCACCGTCGCGTTTACCTACCGCTATTGGGACAACGCGGGCAACTACGCGCTCGACGACTTCAACCAGGATCGCGTCGCGATCGAATTCTTCTACCGGCGCTAGCGCGCGGGGCAGCGAGGCGCGCTCTCCGTCGGTCGAGGCGCGTTCGCGCGGGCGCAAAGCGCGGTCAGCGTGCGGCGAGGCGGCTTGCGCCGCGCGCGGACCGCAGCCTGTGCGATGCAGGGCCATAGCTCGGCACGGGCCGTTGCGGGGCCGGAGCGCCCCACCCGAATCGCTGGGCAGCTCCCCGCGATATTTCTCGTTTCTGCGTCGAATTCGCGCACGCGGAGGCGTAAACTGAGCGGAGCATCTGGGGCAGGCGAGCCGAGAGAAATGGTGCAGAGCCTTCGTGATCAGCCGTCAACGCGGAATCGGGAGGGGCAAGTGAAGCAGCTCATCACTTCGATCGTTCAAGCGCTAGTCGACAAGCCCGATCAGGTCCAGATCAAGGAAGTCATCGGTGAGCACGCGCACGTGCTCGAGCTCAGCGTCGCCAAGGAAGACCTCGGCAAGGTGATCGGAAAGGGTGGGGCGCACGCGTCGGCAATCCGGACGCTCATGGCTGCGACGAGCGGCAAGGAGAAGAAGCGGTACATCCTCGAGATCATCGAGTATTGACCCGGGCAGATCCGCTTTCGACTGACGGGTCCGTCGCTGGCCGGGGCCCAGTTGGCCGCGTGGGCCAAGCCCGCCCCCGGCAGGTCCTCCCTCCGCCACGCGCCGAGTCCGGTTTCAATCGCGTTCCTGCGGTAACGAAAGCGTACTTGTGACGTAGGGCACAACCTACAGGGGCATTCTGCAACCCTGCCCGGATCCCCCGCGGTGTCGACTCGTTGCGGCGCGAATTGCCGGTATCGGCTTTCGGCACGCGTCTTGCCTTAGAGAGGGCGGCGCCGATTGCACGCGCGATCGGGGGAGGAAACATGGATTCGCACTTCTCGGCCGACGAACATTTCCGCCGCGGACGCGACGCGCTGGAGCGCGACGACTACGCGGTCGCGCTCGAGCATTTTCGCGACGCGCAGCGCGTCGACCCGCACAGCCCGCGCTACCGCTCCTACTATGGGTTGTGTCTGGGTGTCTCGCAGCGCCGCTTCGACCAGGCGCTCGAGCTCTGCCGCTCCGCGGCGAAGGAAGAGTTCTTCAACCCGGAGCTCTACCGCAATCTCGCGCAGGTGCATCTCGCGTTCGGCTTCAAGGCGGAGGGGATCCGCTTCTTGCGCCGCGGATTGATGATCGATCCCGACAACGAGCTGATCCTCGCCGACATGCGGGCCCTCGGCGTGCGGCGTCGCCCGCCGCTGGGCTTCCTGCCGCGCCGACATCTGATCAACCGTTGGATCGGCATGCTTCGCGGCCGCCCGACCGGGAGCGCAGAGGAGCGCTGTCGCGCGTGAGTCGAGCCGGCGATGCGCCGCTCGGGTGCGCGTCGCCGTGCTCGAGTTGACTTCCGGCTGGCGAACGAGTATCCGTCCCCGCCCAGTCGCGAGGTTTGCCCGTGGGCAGCGTGATCAAGAAGCGGCGCAAGAAGATGCGCAAGCACAAGAAGCGCAAGCTGCTCAAGCGCGCGCGCCACAAGCGCAAGCGGTAGTCCCGCTTCCAGTTCCAAAATCGCTGTGACTTCGCGCAGTTCGCGTACAGACGCGGCGCGCGCGCGCGCCCGTCCGCGGCGAATCGCGGGCGCGTCGGCGATGCGCGCCGCGCGCAAAGAGACGCTCATCGCACGCTCGAGTTCGCGGTCATTCTGTCTGACCGCTCGCAGCAACGCAGTCCATCGTCTTGGTTTTTTTGGATTTACCTATTGACGCGCGCTCGAATACGCTGGTAGGGTCAGTCGCAAGAGTGGCTCTAGTGCCGCGGAATGTGTGAGGAACGAAGGCAGATTGCCTTCAAGTCGCACCAATCGGCCTCCGATAGGGGGCGAGAAGTACACGGAAGCACTCGGTCGCGACGATCGATGAACGGATCGGAGCGACCACTGAGCGGTTCGTAGTTCGCTCATCCAGAGCAAGACTGCTGCGCTCGAGTCCACGAACAGGGGGGTAACCCAGGTATGGCAGCACGAAGGAGACGGAAGAAGGCGACGGCCAAGAAGGCGACTCGCAAGAAGGGTCGACGCCGCAAGAAGGCGACAGCCAAGAAGGCGACGCGCAAGAAGGCTCGACGCCGGCGGAAGAAGGCGACGGCCAAGAAGGCCCGACGCCGATCCCGACGCCGCAAGAAGGCTGCGGCGCCGATGATGTAGTTTCGTCGGATCGACCTTCGCTAGGAGGTCGCAGGACCCCGGCTGGCACTCGTGCCGGCCGGGGTTTCCTGTTTCTGGGCATTCATCTAAGCTCTCGGCCCGCTGAGGCGCCGGCCTCGACCACCTGGGGGCAGCATGGCACGCATCACCATCGAGGACTGCGTCAAGCAGGTCCCGAACCGCTTCAATCTGGTTCAGATGGCCTCCATCCGAACCAAGCAGCTCAAGCGCGGCGCGAAGCCGCTCGTCGATGCCGAAGAGAACAAGGAAGTGGTGGTGGCGCTGCGGGAGATCGCCGCGGGCTACATCAAGCCCAACCAGCCGCTCGACAAGAAGCCCACGCCCTGACGACGAGCGCACGCGGTGACGCGCGCGCGCGAGAGCGGCGCGTCAGCCCGAGATCTGGACCGGGATGCGAAAGGTGACCGCCGTGCCGCGACCCGCGTCGCTGCTCACCGACACCTCGCCATCGAGCAGCATCACCAGGTCGCGCACGAGCGCGAGGCCGAGGCCCGCTCCCGAATAGGTGCGCGACGCGAGCTCGTCGACCTGGAAGAACTCCTCGAAGATGTGGGGCTGGTCGTCCGGGCAGATTCCGATGCCCGTGTCGCGCACCTCGCATGCGAGCTCGTCGTGCTCGAGCGTCGAGGTGATCGTGATCTGCCCGCGCGGCGTGAACTTCACCGCGTTCTCGAGCAGCAGGTAGAGGATCTGGTTCACCTTGGCGAGGTCGGTCCGGATCTTCGGGAACGGCTCGCTGAAGCGCTGCTCGACGGTTAGCGGCTTCTCCGAGATGCGGTCCTGGACGCTGAAGATCGCCTCGTCCACGATCTCGCGGAAATTGACCTCCTGGATCTCCACGGGCATCTCGCGCTGCTTGATCTTCCAGAGATCGAGGATGTTCTGGAGCGTGCGGAGGAACTCCGTGCCGTCGTCGAGCGCGGAGCGCAGGCTCACCTTCGAGCTGTCCGAGAGCGTCTCGTTCTCGCCCGTGAGCACCGAGATGATCGATTCGATGATGCTGTTGAGCGGGGTTCGCAGCTCGCGCGACATCTTCTCGATGAAGTCGTTCTTGAGCTTCTCGATCTTCCCGAGCTTCTCGTTGTTGCGCAGCAGCTCGATGTCCTGCGCGAACAGAGCTTCGGAGAGCTCGAGCACCTCGTGGCTGTTGTCGGGAGTGCCCTCGCTGCCGCGGCGCTCCGCGAGCTCGCGGCGGGCGGCCTCGAGCTCTTCGCAGACCCGCGCGTGATCGAGCAGCAGCGCGAGATGGGTCGCCTCCCGCTCGATCGCTTCGCGCAGCTCGGCTCGCAGCGGCTCCGGGGAGCCGATCGCGAGCGCGCCGTGCGAGCGGTCCTCGAAGCTCATCGGCGCGACGAGCAGACCGCCCTGGCTGCGCTGCTCGAGCGAAGCGATTGCGCCGAGCTGCTGCGCGGATCCCGTCGCAATCACCTCGCGCACGCTCGCCATGAGCGCCTGCGCGGCGTCGCGGGCGGTCTCGGCCATCGGGAATCCCGCGGCGGCGCGCAGCCGCGTCGTGTTCTCGGGCGAGCCGTTCTCGGGTGCGGCGACGAAGATCAGCGCGAGCCCGCCGCCCGCGCGCTCGGCGAGCCGCGAAGCGCCCGCGCGCAGCAGCGCAGCCAGGCGCTGATTGCGCGTTGCGCTCTCTCCGGACTCGCTCACGGCTTTCAACGAGGGAGGCCTCCGCGCCTAGAACCGCGAATCCGGGTCGACGTCGAAGGGGCCCTCGGACTTGGCGGCGCTCGCCTCTTCCGCCGCATCCGGGTCGCCGCCTTCGAGCGCGAGCTTGGTGCGGAAGTCGGTCGGATTCGAGGCGGCGGTCAGCGCGGTCTCGATCGAGATCTTGTTGGCGCGCAGCAGGTCGAGCAGGTGCTGGTCGAAGGTCTGCATCATCTCGCCGCGGCCGCGAGCGATGAAGTCTGCGATCTCGCTCGTCTTGCCGGGGTCACGGATGCATTCCTGGATGCTTCGCGTGCTGCGCATCACCTCGACCGCGGGCACGCGCGAAGTCTGCTTCTTGGTCGGCAGCAGGCGCAGCGAAACGATCGCCGCGAGGTTGTCGGCGAGGCGCGCGCGCACCTGAAGCTGCTCCTCGGCGGGGAAGAACGACACCAATCGGTTGATGGTGGAGCGCACGTCGCTGGTGTGGATCGACGACAGCACGAGATGTCCCGTTTCGGACGCCTTGAGCGAGGTATCGACGGTGGTCTGGTCCCGCATCTCGCCGACCATGATGCAGTCGGGATCCTGGCGCAGCGCGGCGCGCAGCGCATCGGGGAACGAAGTGGTGTCGGTTCCGACCTCGCGCTGGGTGATGATGCTCTTGTCGTGCGTGAACACGAACTCGATCGGATCTTCGATCGTGATGATCTTCGCCTTGCGCGTGTGGTTGATCTCCTCGATGATCGTCGCGAGCGTGGTGGACTTCCCCATGCCGGTCGAGCCGGTGACGAGCACGTAGCCGCGCTGCAGGCGCGCCACCTCGCGCAGATTGCTCGGGAGGTTGAGCTCCTCGAAGGTGCGGATCTGGAGCGGAATGACGCGCAGCACGATGTTGCAGAAGCGCCGCTGGCGCGAGATGTTGACGCGAAACCGCCCTTCGCTCGGCAGCTCGAACGCGAGATCGAGCTCGTTGAAATCCTCGAGCTTCCGCTTGTCCTCGGCCTCGAGCAGGATGCGCGCGATCGCCTCGGTGTCCTTCTCGGTCAGGACCTTGTAGCGGAGCTCGACGAGGTCGCCGTTGAATCGGTAGAGCGGCAGATATCCGACCTGGAAGTGGATATCCGAGGCTCCCTTCTCGATTCCCAGACGCAGGAGCCGATACAGCTTCTCGCGATCCATCGCCCGTCACCCTCCAGGAGCATGGAGCTGCGACCCCGCAAGGGGGATCACGCTGTCCGTATCGGCGTTCGAGAGCGAGGCTTGACCTCGTTTCGGGCCGCGTCGGAGCCGCCGCGCAGCGCGCGAGCGCGTCGCCGGTGGATCGCGCGCGGCTCGGATCGCGCGCTGCTTCGCTATGTTCGCGGTTCGGCGAATCCGCGTGCCGAGTGCGGTGTCTCGAATGCTTCGAATCATGCCGTGGCACTGGAAGTCTTCGCGCGATCGAAAGCAGCTCGCCGCTGCGCTCGCATCGCTCGCGCTCGCGCTGCCCTCGACCGCGGCCGACGGGGCGAACGAGTCGCCGCCGCGGGATGTGACCCTCGACCAGCTGCTGACGCTGCCCGACGCGCTGCCGGTCGAATCGGGCGAGCGCGCGGGCGTGAGCCGCGCGGAGTGGAGCAGCCGCTTCGCGGCCGCGCGTGCGGAGCTCGACGCCGCCCAAGCGGGACTCGACGAGTCGCTCAAACGCCTCTCGGAGCTCGCCGGCGAATCGAGCAACTGGAAGGTGGCGGCACCCGGCGGACAGGCGAACGCGACCGACAACAGTCCGATCGATTACGGGCTCAAGCAGGAGATCCGTCGCAAGCGCGAAGAGCTCGCGCGCGCGGAGCGCAAGTACCGTGACCTCACGGTCGAGGCCAACCTCGCGGGCGTGCCCGAGCACTGGTACGCGGTCTCGCAGGAGCGGGAATAGAGCGCTACAGGGCTCGGTGTCTGCTCGCTGTCAGCCCGCGTCGGCACCGAGCCGGCACGCGGTGCGCCTCAGGAACGCGAACGCGGGCAGCGCCATCGCTGCGGTGAGCGCGAAGTAGCCCGCGTAGCCGAGCCACTCGGTGAGCCAACCCGACAGGCTCGCGACGGGAATTCCGGGTAGCCGATAGGCGGCGGTGAGCAGCGCGTACTGCACGGCCGCGTGCTCGCGCTCGCAGACGCGCATCAGGTAGGAGAGGAACGCCGCGGATACCAGGCCCGAGCTGAACGACTCGCCGAGCGCAGCCGCGTAGACGCCCGCGCGCCCGAGCGCCGGCAGCGCCGCGACCGCCGCGTAGCCGAGGTTCGAAACGAGACCGAGCGCGCCGAAGATCCACAGAGCGCGCTCGATTCCGAGGCGGTAGACGCCCCAGCCGCCGAGCATCGCCCCGACCACGTACGCACCGATGCCGAGCGATTTCGAGACGAGCGCGATCGCCTCGTCGCTGAAGCCGCGATCGACCCAGAAGGCGCTCAGCATCGGGCCCATCGCGAGGTCGCCGATGCGATAGAGCATGATGAACAGGATCAGCGCGGTCGCATCGCGCGCGCGTAGCCAGCGCCCGAGCGCGCGCGCGAGCTGCCTGCGCTCACGCTCGGCTACATCGAGCTTGGGTGCGGCGAAGACCGCGAGCGCCATGGCGGCGCTGATCGCGGCCGCGAGCGCGAACGTCGCCGACCAGCCGAGCCAGCGCGGCAGGAACAGCAGCGAGGTCGCGAGCAGCATGCCAGCGCGGTAGGCGATCGCCTTGATCGCGTTGACGGGACCTTCGTCGCCGCGTCGCGTGATGCCGATCGCGTAGCCGTCGATCGCGATGTCCTGCGTCGCCGAGGCGAGGCAGTAGACCCAGAACGCGGCCCACAGTGCGGGTGAGAGCGACGCGTGCGGAGCGCTGTACGCGATCCACAGCAGCGCGGCCGCCATCGCGGCCATCGATCCGGCCACCCATCGGCGCGGCTCGCCGAAGCGGTCGACGAGCGGAGACCAGAGCAGCTTGAGGGTCCACGCGGAGCCCAGCGTGGCGAGCAGCCCGATCTCGACGAGCGAGGCGCCGTTTCGGCGCAAGTAGATCGGCCACAGCTCGTGGGCTCCCATGGGGAAGCCCTCGATCCCGTAGACGAGCGCGATGATCGGAAGCGTGCGCCGGAGGCTCAAGCCCTCTCCCCGCGGCAGTCTAGCCCGGGCAGTTCCGCTCTCGATTCGAGTGATCGGCCGCTGGCCGGGGCCCAGTTCGCCGTGCTGGTTCAAGCCCGGGCCGTTCCGCTCTCGATTCGAGTGATCTGCCGCTGGCCGGGGCCCAGTTCGCCGTGCTGGTTCAAGCGGGGGCCGTTCCGCTCTCGATTCGAGTGATCGGCCGCTGGCCGGGGGCCCGTTCGCCGTGTCGGATCGACTGGTGATGGGGGATGCACGGAGCCGCGCGGCTGCGCGTGGGAGACGAGCGCTCGACTCGCGTTTCCAGGATCGCTAGAGTTCGCCGCCGCGCGCGCGTGGCAGCCCGCACCAGCGAGATCGCGAAGCGCGCGAACCGGGCGAACGCCGCGAAACGCGAGAAGAGCCCCAGGAGGCACGCGATGGACCAAGAGCCGCAGCGCCGGAACGATCTGGTCGCGAAGCTCTACATCGCGCTCGGCGTGCCGTCGATCGTGATGTTCGTCGTCGTGTTGTTCGCATTCACGCGCGCCTGCGGAATCCCCGCCTGAACCGCGCCGCGGGTCGCGCGTCGATGACGCGCGCCGAGACATCGCGCAAGCTGCGCGCTCGCTGCCGACGCGCGCACCGGCAGCTTCCCGGCGATCCGCCGAGCTGCGCTGCCGAACTGCTCCGTTGGTTTTTTATTCTGATAAATCAGGTAGTTGGGCACAAGAGAGCGCGCGTTTCGACCGATTGTAGAGCGCGATGGGGAACGCGCTGCAGCGGCTCGGGATCGCGATGGCCGGCGGGCTCGCCCTCGCGATCTGTATCGGCTGGGGATGCGCAAGCTCGCTCGAGGTGCCGCTCGGCTTCCG